>NZ_PDJU01000002.1:300000-404000 GCF_004116455.1 Arcobacter sp. F155 | reverse complement strand
CAAGCTCTGTCAATAGCTAATTGCTCAGCTTTGTCAGCAAATTCACATCCACCATAATATCTTTTATATGGATAACCCTCTGCATACTTGTTAGTAAATACAGAACCCATTGCTTCCATCACAGCAGCAGATGTGAAGTTTTCACTTGCAATCATCTCTAAGTGTGTTGTTTGTCTTTCTAGTTCTGCTTCTACGATATCAAAAATCTCTTTATCTGCTTGTTCTAGTCTTGCTTCTGTTATGTAGCTCATAGTATTACCTTTTAAAAATTTTTAAAAAGTATATCAAAAAGGAAAATTTATAACAATCCAGATATTGCTAAAAATAGTTTTTGTTATATAAATAAGAAAAATACTGCATCAATTGCAAGTTTTTTAGGCTCTTCACCTAGTGCAAATAAAGTATTCTCAACATTATAAATCATTTGAGTTAATAATACTTCAAAGGTAAAGTTAGAACGACTTAATAAAGACTCTTTTCCATCTTTTATATATGTAAGGTTCTTGATATCTTCATAAGTGATTTCTTCATCATTATTTAATCTTTTTTCTAACTCTATTTGCCAGTTATTTTGCCAAGTTAAAAATAGATAATCATTATTTAGGTCTTTATCTACTTTAAGTTTCCATTTTAATATTTGAAGATTTTTATGTAGTTTATGAAGTTTCTCTTTTTCATATGCTAAGGCAATTATTTTATGCCCATCTTCAATATCATAAGCATCATATAATGAGTAGTATAAACCTAAAACTAAAAAGTCATTTCTATTTTTTATAGTGTCTTTACTAAATGCTAATTGTAGGTAGTCTTTGTAGTTTTCAAGTATTTTGTTGTTGTATTTTAATAGTAGTGTTTTTTCAGATGACTCAATTAAGTCATAAATCTTTTTTTCTATAGATTTATCAAAGGCTTTTGGGTTTCTTAAATCAAGTTTCTTTTTAAATGAGATTAAAAGTTTTTGACTTTTTTTATAGTCTCTTTTTATTATATTTGCAGAGTCAGATTGAAATACATTTTTTACATCATCTTGTTTAGGCATACAACCAGTAAACAAAACTCCTAAAAATATAACTAATAAAAAACTTTTAAAACTCATTTGTCCCCTTTAAAAGGCTATTATAAAATAGCCTTTAATTCATTTTCAATTTTTTCTAATTTTGCTTGTGCATCTGCTAAAGCTTGTTTGTTTTCAGCAACAACAGCTTCAGGAGCATTTGCAACAAATCTTTCATTTGAAAGCATTCCATTTAGTTTATTAACTTCTTTTTCTACTTTCTCTTTTTGTTTAGTTAATTTATCAATGATTGGACTCATATCAATTTCACTTGTTGGTAAGTAAACCTCTAAGTTATCAGATACATCTGTAATAGAGTTTTCTACTTTAGCTTCAACAAACTCAATATCTTCAACTTTTGCAAGCTTTTGAATAAATGGTTTTGCTAACTGCGTATCTATTTTAGTATCTAATTTGATATATGCTTTAGCAATTTTTGAGTTACCCATATCAATAATAACTTTTGCTCTTCTTAATGCTGTAATCGCTTCTTCAATGATTGCAAACATTGCTTCAGTCTCTTTATCTTGTGCAGTCTCTTTAGGGAATGAAGAAACCATTAACGATTCTGCTCCATCTTCTAAAGAAGTTCCTGATAATTTGTGATATAAGTAATCAGAAATAAATGGCATAAATGGAGATACTAATTTAAGAGTCTCTTTGAAAATAGCTCCAAGCTCAGAAATAGAATCTTTACTAGCTTTAGAGTACTCAATACCCCAATCACAGAACTCTGTCCATACAAATTTATATAAAATAGATGCTGCTTCATTGAATTTAAATGTTTCAAGTGCTTCTCTTACATCTTCAACTGCATGAGAAAGTCTTGATTGCATATATTTTCCAAGAGCTGTTTTAATCTCAATATCTTTTAAATCTTCAAATGTATCTACATTTAAAGTTAAGAAATTAGCAGCATTATAAAGTTTGTTTGTAAAGTTTCTAAACTGCTCTAAGTTTTTAGCACCAAGTTTAATATCTCTACCTTGAACTGCTAAGTATGCAAGTGTAAATCTAATAATATCAGCAGAATGTTCTTCAACCATATCAAGTGGGTCAATTACATTTCCTTTTGATTTAGACATTTTAGCACCGTGCTCATCTCTTACAAGTGCGTGCATATAGATATCTTTAAACGGTAACTCACCTTGGAAGTGATCACCCATCATCATCATTCTAGCAACCCAGAAGAACATAATATCAAAACCTGTGATTAATAAAGAGTTTGGATAGAAGTCTTTCATATCTTGCTCTAAATTATAAAGCTCAGGTAATTTTCCATTATTTCCCCAACCTAATGGAGACATAGCCCATAAAGCAGAAGAGAACCATGTATCTAATACATCAGGGTCTTGAGTATAGTGTTTATTTCCACATTTTGGACAAGCTTCCGGTTCATCAGCTTTATCTGCCCATTGGTGATTACAAGAGTCACAAGTAAATACAGGAATTCTATGTCCCCACCATAATTGTCTTGAAATACACCACGGTCTTAATTCATCCATCCATGCTGTATATGAGTTGATCCAGTGAGCAGGGTGGAAGTTGTTATGTGCTTTTGTTTTATCAATTGAAGATTTTGCAACTTTTTCTGATAAGAACCATTGTTGAGAAATAAATGGCTCAACAATATTTTTACATCTATAACAGTGACCAACTTGGTGAGTATGCTCATCTATTTTTACAATATAACCTTCTGCTTGTAGTTTTTCAACAATAATAGGTCTAGCTTCAAGTCTCTCAAGTCCAGCGAACTCTCCACAATAGTCATTTAAAATACCAGCTTCATCAAAACATTTGATGAATTCTAAATCGTGTCTTTTTCCAACTTCGTAGTCATTTTGGTCATGTGCTGGAGTTACTTTTACAACACCTGTTCCAAACTCCATATCAACATGAGAGTCAGTAATAACTTTGATTTTTCTATCAGTTAGAGGAAGTAATACTTCTTTTCCAACGATATCTTTATATCTTTCATCATCAGGGTGAACCATAATAGCAGTATCACCAAAGTATGTTTCAGGTCTAGTAGTTGCAACTTGTACTTCACCACTTCCATCAGCAAACTTATAAATCATATGATAAAACTTACCATTTACTTCTTCGTGCTCAACTTCGATATCTGATAAAGCACCATCGTGAGTACACCAGTTTACCATGTAGTTGTTTTGAGTGATAAATCCATCATTGTATAAAGATACAAAAGCTTCTTTAACAGCTTCTTTTAGACCTTCATCCATAGTGAATCTTTCCCTTGACCATGCAGGAGTAACACCAAGTTTTCTCATTTGGTGAACAATGCTTCCACCAGAAGTCTCTTTTTGAAGCCAAGCTCTTTCAAGAAACTTTTCTCTTCCAATCTCTTCTTTAGTAGTACCTTCTGCTAATAATTGCTTTTCAACAACATTTTGTGTTGCGATACCAGCGTGGTCAGTTCCAGGTTGCCATAAAGTTTTGTACCCATCCATTCTTTTATATCTAGTAATAATATCTTGCAGTGTAAATGTAAGAGCATGTCCAATATGTAAGCTACCAGTTACATTTGGAGGAGGCATCATAATTGAAAAGTTTTTTCCCTCTTCTTGAATATCTTTGTTTCCGTCAATTTCAAAATAACCTCTATCTTCACAGATTTTGTAATAGTTGTCTTCTACTTTTGATGGTTCGTATTTTCCGCTCATTTATGTTCCTATGTGATTATTATGATTTTGTTTAATAAAATATCCGCGATTATATCTAAAAAAGATTTTATTTAAGGTAATACTATAAATAGCTTTTTATTTTGCTATCTTGCTGTGCAAGTTTAGCAATACTCAAACTTGGGATATTTCTTTCCATGTTTAAGTTATCAAGTAAGTAGTTTAGTTTTAAGATATTTGTTTTGATTTGTTCTAGGTAGTTTTTTAAAGATTTAATATGATTTTTGTCATTTGTATTTGTGTTGCTTAGTTCATTGATAGTTAGTTGTTCTCTTACTTTTTCTTCTTTAAGAACTTTTTCTATTTTCTGAATATAGTTGTGTGAATCTTTAGGGCTTTTTAGCATAATATATACCTTCAACTTTCTTTGAAGGTATATGATAACTAAAAAATGTCACATATGTGTCACGTATTTAAGAAAACTCTTAATCTTCAGGAGACTCTTTTTTTATTAAGCCAGCTTCTTTTAAAAATGGAGAGTGAATAAAATCTAGTTTTTTTACTTTGTCATATTTTGCAAAACTAAGGTAAAGTACATCTTTAGCTCTTGTTACAGCAACATAAAAAAGTCTTCTTTCTTCTTCTATACTTCCACCTTTGCTCATAAGTTTTCTATTTGGGAATCTTCCATCCATAAGGTCGATTACGAAAACTTCTTTAAACTCTAAACCTTTACTTGCATGAACAGAAAGAAGGTTTACTCCATCTCCTTCACTCATCTCTCCACCACCAAGAATCATTGAGTTAACAAATTTTGATAGGTCGTTAAAGTTTCTAGCAAGGTTTTTTAGAAGCATCACTTTTCTATTGATTTTAGCATGGGCTTTAGTTTTTTGCATCATGTTTACAGTACCATCTTTTTGCGTTGCTCTTTTTGTAGCTAAATTCTCTTTTAGCCTTGAGTACATCATAGATGAAGTAACCGATGAAACAAGTGATTCTGGAACTTTTGTTCTTCTAATCATTTTCATAAGTAAATAGAAGTCATAAAGATATTTTGCTCCATCAACAGATAGTTTAGGGTGTTTTAAAATTGCATTAGATAAAAAAGCTTCTTCAAAACCACAATCTTTAAATTTTGATACACTTCCTAATTCAATAAAATCATCAAATAAACCTAACTGTACATTTTTAACTCTATTTGATTGATAAGGGTTTTTAATACTTGAATCAGGTGTAAATAGACCTTTGAAAACATCTCCATTTCCTAGTTTTACTAAGGCATCAAAGATATCTTTTGCAATAGCTTTTCCAATACCTTTTCCATGTTCAAGTACGTGAATAAATGCCATCATATCATTGTGTGATAGTTGCATAACTAAAATATCAAGTACAAACTTTATCTCAACAGAGTCAAAAAATGACATTCCACCTTTTCTTTTTGCAGGAATTCCATACTCTCTTAAGTTTGCTTCAATTCCATCGGCACTTGAGTTGTTTCTAAAGATAATTGCTATATCACTATGGGGTGTTGAACTTTGAGAAATCTTTTCTGAGATATGATGATATTGTGCAAACAACTCAGTAAACTCTAAAAGTTTTGGAGGAATAGAGATATCTGTTCTCATAACTTGAAGTTGTTTCTCATATATTCTTTCATTATGTTCAATAACTTTTGTAGCTAAGTCTAAAATAGGTCTACTTGAACGATAGTTTTTTCTTAGTGTATATACATTTGAACCTTTATATCTTGTATCAAATGTTGAAATAATACCAATATCAGAGCCATTAAAAGCATAAATACTTTGGTCATAATCTCCTACACAAAATAGTGATTTAGGTCTAAATGCATCAAGAAGTCTTCCTTGTAAAGGGTTCGTATCTTGGTATTCATCAACTAAAATCTCTTTAAAGTCAAACTCTTCTTCTTTTAGAGTATCAAGCATAATAGTTAATAAATCATCAAAGTTTGCATAACCATATTTTGTTTTTAGTTCATTAAACTCTAATACAACATCATCATAAATAGGTGTATAGATTTCATGGTCAGGGTTTTTATTTTTTATCCACTCTTCAAAACCTTCACCTTCGTTTGAGTTAAGGTATAGTGAATACATATCATAAAGATATCCACCATCATATGGATTTACACCATCTTCTCTTTCATAAAAAACTCTTTTTTCATATAAAGACCTAAAAAGAGTTTTTAACTCATTTGGTTGTTTTAATGTAATATTTTTATTTAGTTTCTTTAAAAGTTTATATGAAACTGAGTGAAATGTTCCAGCCATAATTTTTGCAGCCATATCTTTTCCAAAGAACTTAGCAACCCTTGCTACCATTTCAGCGGCAGCTTTATTTGTAAAAGTTAATAGTAAAATTTCATCAGGTTGCACACCATTGTTGATAAGATTAGCAATTCTTCCTACAATAGTTGAAGTTTTTCCTGTACCTGCACTAGCAATAATAAGGTTAAAACCTTTTTCACATGTTGCAGCTTCGAGTTGTTCTTTATTTAAATTAGATAGAGGCATTTATTTAATATTCTTTAGTAGTATTTTCATTTGGCGAATATTAGCATAATGATTCTTATTTTTCGGGCAAAAAAAAAGCTCCCAGGGAGAGGAGCTTTTTTACACACAAGGAAATAAGTTTTTGGAAAACTTTAAAAAATTCGCAATTTAAAGTTAAGAAGTTTCGCGTTTCTTCTTAATCCATATGAAAATTATAATAGATGAGCATTAACTAAAGTCAAATAAAAAGTTAATGATTAGTTAATATAAGTATTAATAGATTGTTTTTTTGATTAATATAAGTGTGTTTTTAAGAGTATATAAGTAAAGCAAAGATTGCTTTACTTAAAAATATAACTAGTCTTCTACAGGCACAACTACAGGAGTTGATTCCCATATTCCGTGCTTTGTACAGTAACCATGTGCAACTAAGTTTAATTTCTTAGAAGTTGGGATAATTGTAAAAGTTGTAGTATTGTGAGCTTTAACATTACCTAATGTTCCTGGAACATAAGTAGCTTTAGCTAATAAAGTTTCTCCATTAAATAATGAAACAGACTCAATATAGTGATCAAAATCATCTGGGTGAGTATATTCATTTCCCATTTTAACAGTTACTTCAAAAGGCTCACCTTTTTTAGCAGCTTCAGCACAGTGAATAAATGGTGAATGTCTATCAATTAAATCTTTCTTTGCTTCTCTTTCTACAGTATCAATATCAACATATTTGTTAATTTTTGGCATTTCTTCTCCTAATAATAAAATTGGCGTATTATACAAAAAAATAATTAAAATAGAAAGCAAGTACAATTATGCTATTATCTCGCCTATGAATAAAGAAGATTTTTTTATAAAACAGTTTGTTAGTAATACAAAACTTATTGGTGATGACGGTGCTGTTATTGGTAAATGGGTTTATAGCAATGATGCTTTTTTTGAAAATGTTCACTTTAAAAAAGAGTGGATGAGCTTAAAACAAATAGCTCAAAAAGCAATGCTAGTAAATATTTCAGATGCAATTGCAATGAATGCTAAACCTAAATATGCACTTTTAACTGTAGCAATTCCAAAAGAGTACACTAATAAAGATTTAAAAGAGTTAGCAAAAGGTTTTAAAAAAGTAGCCAAAGAGTTTGGTATTGAAATTATTGGTGGAGATACAATCTCAAATATAAAGCTAGATATTTCGGTAACAATTATTTCTAAAACAAAAAAGCCAATTCTTAGAAGTGGAATAAAAAAAGATGATTTGCTTTGTTACACGGGAAGTTTAGGCTCATCTAAAAGAGATTTAGAAAAACTATTCTTAGGCGAAAAAGTATCAAAGAAATCTAAATTTATAAAACCAAAACTTAATGCAGAGTTTTTCTATAAAATTTCAAAATATGTAAATGCTTCTATGGATATATCTGATGGTCTGTTTTTTGAGCTTGAAAGAATGTCAAAACAAAGTAAGGTTGGATTTGAGTTTTTTGAAAAAATTGATAAAGATATAGGTTGTTCGGGGGAAGAGTATGAATTACTTTTCTCATTTGATAAAAAACATAAAGAAAAAATAGAAAAATTAGCAAAAAAATATGATGTGCCATTAAATATATTTGCCAAAGCAGTTAAGGGTAAATACTCTTGTGAGTGTGCAAATCATCATTTCAAAGATTAATAAAGTATAAGGAAAAATGTGGAAAAAGTTCAAAGGTATTTAAACCATTCAAAGATTGATGTTCTATTTAAACAAAACAAAGATGATTTTGTTGTAACAGAAATACCTCTATATGAGTTTAGTGGAGAAGGTGAACATTTAATTGTAAAGTTTAGAAAAAAAGATTTAACTACATGGGATGCGGTTAGAATATTTTCAGAACATTTAGGATGTAAAGGAAGAGATATAGGTTATGCAGGATTAAAAGATAAAAATGCGATGACGATTCAACATATCTCTATTCCAAAGCAGTTTGAAGAAAAACTAAATAGCTTTAACCATGAACAGATAAAAGTTTTAGATGTAACAAGACACAATAATAAAATAAGAGTAGGGCATTTAAAAGGAAATAAATTCTTTATTAGATTAAAAAGAGTAAATCTAATTGATGCTAAAAAGATTGAACAAGCAGTTCAAAGTATTGCAACTTTTGGTATGCCAAACTATTTTGGATTTCAAAGATTTGGAATAGAGGGAGATAACTATAAAAAAGGTGAAGCAATAGTAAAGGGTGAACTAAAAGAAAGAAATAGAAAACTAAAACAGATGTTTGTTAACTCTTATCAAAGTTACCTTTTCAATAATTGGCTTTCAAAGAGAATAGAAGTTTCAAAACTAGTTGACTCTTTTAAAGCTGAAGAGATTTACGAAAAACTTGAATTACCATTAGATGTAGTTAAAGATATGAAAAAACAAGAACATCCTTTCAAGCTTATTCCTGGTGATTTAATGAGTCATTATCCTTATGGAAAAATTTTCCATGTTGAAAACTTAAATGAAGAAGCTGAAAAGTTCTTTGCAAGAGATAGAGTTGCTACTGGACTTCTTTGTGGTAAAAGAGTTAAAAAAGCAGATGGTTTAGCACAAAATATTGAAAAAGAGTTTGATGTTGAAATCAAAGAAGATGGTGCAAGAAGATTTGCATGGATTTTCCCTGAAGAAATTGAAACAAATTTTAAAGAAGAAAAAAACTGGATGGAGTTACAATTTACTCTTCCAAAAGGTTCATATGCAACTGAGTTTGTTGCTGAGGTAATTCACTAAAATATCTTTTTTGTAGTTATAAATAACTAATTAGTCATAATATTATTAAGGTAAAATAAGATACACTTTTCTTACTTTTGATAAAGGGTTATATTATGACATACGAGGATCTTATAAAAGATTTATGTGATGTAATTAAAGAGTCAGAAAACAATGCTGTTTCTATTTATGAAAATTTAGAAAATGTTGACAGTATTATTTCTGAACTTGATCTTCCATTACATAAAGCTAAAAAAATTGAAGAACTGATTTCTAATTCTTTTGGTTTATTACAGCATCAAGACTTACATAGACAAAAAATAGAAAGAGTTGTAAATCACGTTTGTGAAACTAACAATATTGACTCAAAAGAGTATAATATTGCTTCTTCTGCTAAACATATATCGGGGGATGAAACATCAGATGTAGTTTCTGATGATGAGTTAGAAGCATTAATTAAAAGTATGCAAACAGCTAACTAAAATAAAAAGGTTTTTAAACCTTTTTATTTATTATTCTTACAAGCCTCTTTTTTCAGACTATTTAGTGTTCCAAATATTCTTAAAGACTCTACTTCTACAGCTTTAGCTTTTTCATTTAGAACTTCATTATCTGCTTTAGCCGCATTTGCGTCTACTAGTTCTTGAAGTTTACCTTTTAAACTTACATTTAGTTTTTCAAGGTCTTCAATTGCACTATAGTCACAACTTGGATTAATCTCTAAATACTCTTTAATCCAATCAGAAACAGTATAACAAGATGATGTAGTCCATTTTTCATAAGAACCAAGTTTTGAGTAAACATCATCTTTAAGACCAAGTACATTTACTTTTAACTTAGCTGTATCATAAACTAAATCTACATTACAAACTTCTTCTCTTGCTTCTTGTAAGAAACTTGCTCTTGAAGCTGCTGTTACAAGAGAGTTTGACATATTAGCAATATCATTTGACATTTTAGAGATTTGGTCAGCAACTTGTGCATTTTCTTGAGTTGCTCTATCTAATAAGTTAACGGCATCATTGATTTGAACGATTCCAGCTTCCTGCTCTTTAGAAGCATTTGCAACTTGCTCAATCTTTTCAATAGTTAAGTTAATATTTTGATTTAACTCTTCATATCCAGTAATCATATTATCAGAGATTTGTTTACCAGTATTTGTTTTTTGTGTTGCTTTTTCAACTAACTCTTTAATCTCTTTTGCTGCTTCAGCTGATCTAGAAGCTAGGTTTCTAACTTCACCTGCAACAACTGCAAAACCTTTACCTGCTTCACCAGCAGTAGCTGCTTCAACAGCTGCATTTAGTGAAAGGATATTTGTTTGGAAAGCAATTTGGTCAATAACTTCAATAGCTTCGTTAATAGAGCTAACTTGTGCATTGATATCATCCATAGCAACAGCTGTTTCATTTGCAAGGCTATGACCATTTTGTGCAGATTTTGTTACATATCCTGCTAAAGAAGACATTTCATTAGAAGCTTCTGTATTACCTTTAATATTTGCAGTAATTTGTTCTAATGCAGCAGCTGTTTCTTCTAAAGATGCGGCTTGTTGATTTGATGACGTAGATAACTGATTTGATGCAGTTGATAAAGTATGAGTGCTCTCTTTAAGTGAATCACCAGTATTCATAATCATCGCTAAAATCTCAGATGTATTATTACCTACAAGTTTAATTCCAGCAGCTAGTGAACCTAAGTCACCATAAATACCTTTATCATTTATCTTATAATCAAATTTAGACTCAGAGTAGTTTTTAAGAGTATCATTGATTCTATCAAGAGTCTCTTTTGTATGATTAATCATTGAGTTTAGTTTATTTTTTAAATCTTCAACATATGGGTTAGATGCAGTTGAGTTTACTTGGTATACAAAGAAACCATTTCCCGTTTTTTCTAAAATATCATTTGCTTCTTCAATAACTTTTTCATCTTGTTTTAGACCTGCTCTTACTTTATCCATATAAGAGTTAAATAGATTCGCTACTTCTCCAATCTCATCTTTTGATTCAACATCAAGTTTAATACTTGGGTCATTTGATTTAAGAAGGTTTTCAAATCCGCTTTTAAGTGTAGCAATAGGTTTTGTTGCTCTTTTTACAATTATAAAGATTAAACCAATAGTAATCCAGCCAAATACTGTAGATACTATTAAGATTTCTATTACTAAAGTACTAATTTTATCATCTGATTCTGCAAGTGAGAATGTAAGGTCCATAATACCAATTACATCACCTTCTTTTTGATTAGCATGACACATTAAACACTCTTGTGTTGCAATCATTGGCTTAATCATTCTTAGATTATGACCTTCTGCATCATCAGTTTCTAGTAGTTGATTTTCTTTTGTTTTAAATGATTTTAAAACATCTGGGTCTGTAGTAAATTTTGCACCTGGGTCGTACATATCAATAAGAGGTTGACTTTTTGCAATTACAAGCTCTTTAACTCCATCAATAGTAGCAGCTTCATCTTCTGCTTTTTTAATTTGTGCAGGATCTCCTGTATTCATCGCATTTCTTAGACTTTGGAACATTGCAGTATTAAGCATGTCAAGATTTTTTTTAGTAGTAGCAATGGAGTCTGCTCTTACTTGTTCAGTAGTCATATATGTTACTATTAAACTCGAAAGAGACATTAAAATGAATAGAGAAACTATTATTTTATTACTTATTTTTTTTGTAATTAATTCAATCATCAAAACAACCTTGATATTAAGCTTCAATATTATATAATGAATATTATTTATTGTATATAAAAACAAAAAGAAAATTTAAAATTTTGAAAGAAAAATATGATTGTAGGTATTGAAGGAAGCATTGAAAAAAAGGAGCCAACCCACTTACACCTTAATGTAAATGGTCTAATTTATGAGGTTTTCGTTTCAGTAAATTGTAGCTCAAAAGTAACAGATAAGCGTGTTAAGCTTCATACAACTCACATTATTAGAGAAGATTCTCAAACACTTTATGGCTTTTTAGACCCCAATGAAAAAAAATTATTTGACACAGTTATCAAGATAAATGGAGTGGGTCCAAAAGTAGCACTTGCTATTTGTTCTACCTTTACTCCAAGTTCTTTTGCACAAATTGTTAGTGAAAATGATGTATCAATGTTAAAAAGAGTTCCAGGTATTGGTCCAAAAGGTGCTAGTAGAATTTTAGTTGAGTTATCAGGGTTTATTGTTGAAGATGATGAGGATGGAGCTGTTGGTGGTTCAAAGGCAACACTTGAAGCTTCTCTTGCTTTAGAGTCTTTAGGATTTAAAAAAGATGTTGTATCAAAAGCACTTAAAGCGTGTACAGGTACAAATACAAGTGATTTAGTAAAACAAGCACTTAAGCAATTACAAAAATAAAATATAATAGTAAAAGCAACTCGTTGCTTTCTTTAGAATTTTGATACTTTTAAGGATTTTTTATAAATCCTGTTAAAAAGTAGTTATTATGAAATGTGTCCCTTTTAAATGGGACATTTAAAAGGAGATAGATTGAAGTTAGGAATAGTTTTTGGTGGTAAGTCATATGAGCATGAAATATCAATTGTTTCTGCTATTGCTATGAAAGATGTTTTAAAAGAAGAGTTAGTTTATATTTTTTGTGATTCAAATAGAGAGTTTTATCATATTCCAACAGATAAAATAAAATCAAAACTATTTAGTAGTGGTGAGTATAAAAAGTGTGATATTTTAAACTTCTCAAAAGATGGTTTCTCAAAGAAAGCTATGTTTGGAACAAAACCTTTTGAAGTTGATGCTGTTTTAAATATAACTCACGGTGGTGATGGCGAAGATGGATTATTAGCTTCTTTATTTGAGTTTGCAAATATTCCTTATATAGGACCTAGAAAAGGTGCTTGTGCTGTTAGTTTTAATAAGTTTTTAACAAAAGGTTATGCTCACAGTGTCGGTGTAAAAGCTATTGATTATAAATACTACACAAAAAATGACAAAGTAGAAGTTCACTCATTCCCTGTGATTATCAAGCCAGTTACTTTAGGTAGTTCTATTGGTGTTTCAATTGTAAAAACTCAAGAAGAGTTAGATTACGCACTTGATGTAGCTTTTGAGTTTGATGAAGCAATTATTGTAGAACCATTTATTGCAGGAATCAAGGAGTATAACTTAGCAGGTACTAAAGTAAATGGTGAATTTGTTTTCTCAATCATTGAAGAACCACAAAAAGCTGAATTCTTAGATTTTGATAAAAAATATTTAGACTTTGCTAGAACTTCTGCTGCTTTAGAAGCTGATATTTCTGAAGAACTTAAAGATAGAATAAAAGAGTCTTTCAAAGCTATTTATAACAATACTTTTGATGGTTCACTTATTAGATGTGACTTCTTTGTTCAAGAAGAGGAAGTATATTTAAATGAGATAAATCCAATTCCTGGTTCTATGGCAAACTATTTATTTAAAGATTTTAATAATGTATTAACAACATTAGCTAAATCTTTACCAAAACAAAAAGATATTAAAATAACATACGAATATGTAAACAAAATACAAGCATCAAAAGGTAAATAGATTTGGCTTTAAAAAGCATTGAAGTACAAGACAGAAAATTTAGTATCTCATATGAGATTGTAAATCCTAGCCAAAAGAAGGATATAGTTATTCTTCATGGTTGGGGTTCAAATAAAGAGATTATGAAACAAGCATTTGGTAACTTGCTTCAAGACTTTAGACATATATATATTGATATGCCTGGTTTTGGAAAAAGTTCAAATGATTATGTTCTTACTACAAAAGATTACTCACTTATTATAAAAAAGTTTTTAGAAGCTTTAAATACAAATGTTGTAGCAATAGCTGGACACTCATTTGGTGGAAAAGTTGCAACACTAATAAATCCTGAAAATCTTATCTTACTAAGTACTGCTGGAATTTTAGAAGAGAAAAGTTTCAATGTTAAAACAAAAATCTTCTTTGCAAAGATTTTTAACAAACTAGGACTTAGAAAAGTTACGAAGTCATTTAGAAGTGATGATGTAAAGCAAATGAGCCATGAAATGTATGAGACTTTTAAAAATGTAGTAGATGAAGACTTCTGCTATATCTTTTCTTCTTTTGAAAAAAATGCTATGATTTTTTGGGGGAAAGTAGATACTGCTACAACTCTTCCTTCTGGGAAAAAAATTCACGAGCTAATTAAAAATAGTAGTTTTACAGCCTACGAAGGTGATCACTACTTCTTTTTAAAACATGCAAAAGATATTTGTGAAAAAATTGAAAATGGATTAAAATAATGGAAATACTAGAATACTTTTATATATTTACTCATGTTTTACTAATCATGTCTTTAGGTTGGTATTTAATCACAAACTTACAATGGTATAACTATAAGTTAGAAAGAGTTTTATTTAAACACCACAAATGGCAATGGCATATCACATACTTTGCTGCTCCAGTTGTACTTTTTCATCTTTTACCTGATTTATATTTTTCTATCTATTTTTATTTGATTTATATGACTAGTTTTGTTCTTTGGAATAGAAAACTTGATAGGTCTTTAGTTTTAACTTCTAGAGTTAAAAGATTTTTAGGGGTACTTTTATTTATAACTTTTGCACTTCACTTACTTTGTATTTTAAGTGAATCTTGTCATGCAACGGCTATTTTTGTACCTATTATCTTAACACTTGCCGTTACGTACTTAATGGAAAAGATGTTTTTTATCTCTTTTAAACATAAAGGCAAACAAAGACTAGAAACTATTCCTCAGCTTAGAACTATTGCTATTACAGCTTCATATGGAAAAACTTCTATTAAAAACTATTTATACCATGTATTAAAAAGAAAATACAAAGTATATAAAACTCCAAGGTCAGTAAATACAATCGCTGGAATAGTTCTAGATGTAAATAGAGACTTACCTCTTGATACACAAATATATATTGCAGAAGCTGGTGCTAGACAAGAAGGTGATATCGAAGAAATCACTATGTACTTAGAACCTCAATATTGTATTTTAGGAAGTGTTGGAGAACAACATATCGAATATTTTAAAACTATAGAAAATATTATTCATACAAAAATGGAAATACTAAAATCTCCAAAGATGCTAAGAGGTTTTGTACATGAATCTGTTCCTTTAAAACAAGATTATGATGAGATTACAAAATTCCCTGATAATCTAAATGTAACTATGTCAAATCTTGATGGTATTTGGTTTGATATTTTAATTGATGGGGAACAACAACATTTCCATGCTCCAGTTCTTGGAAGTTTTAATGCGATAAATCTTACGGCAGTTATTTTAGTAGCCCATGAGCTTGGGATGACTATTGATGAAATCAAACTTGCAATAAAAGATTTACCACAAGTAGAACATAGGCTTCAAAAAATAGAAGCAGGTGGAAAGATTATTATTGACGATAGTTTCAATGGAAACTTAGAAGGTATGCTAGAAGCTATAAATATTTGTACTAATCATGAGGGAAGAAAAGTTATTATCACTCCAGGATTAGTTGAGTCAACTTCTGAAGCAAATATTTTACTTGCAAAAGAGATAAATGAGAAGTTTGATTTAGCGATAGTTACGGGAGAATTAAACTCACAATTACTTAGTTCTAATATTGATGAAGACAAAGTATTTGTATTAAAAGATAAATCAAAACTAGAAGATACTTTAGCATCTGTTACAAAAGAGGGTGACTTAATCCTTTTTGCAAATGATGCACCAAACTTTATATAAAAACAACTCGTTGTTTTCTTTAGAGTTTGCTACTTTAAGGATTTTTTACAAATCCTACTAAAAGTAGATGATAAAATAAAGGTCCCTTAAAAACTGGGACAGTTTTTAAGGAGAAATATAATGGAACACCTATACGCACCTTGGCGATACTCTTATGTTAGTGAAGAAAAAATAGAAGGGTGTGTATTCTGTCATATAGCAAAAAACAAAGAAGAAGAGAAATATCAAGTTCTTTTTCACGATGAACTTTGCTATGTAGTTATGAATAAGTTTCCTTACTCTCCTGGTCATATGATGGTAATCCCATATTTTCATACTGATAAAATAGAAGAGTTAGAAGAAGAGACTTGGCTAAGAGTTTCTAAAAGAGCAAGACAAGCAGTAAAACTACTAAAAGAAGTAATGCCTTGTGAAGGTGTAAATATTGGTATGAATCTTGGTAAAGCTGCTGGTGCTGGTATAGAACAGCACGTACATTATCATGTACTTCCTAGATGGATAGGTGATACGAACTTTATCTCAACTGTTGGTGGAGCAAGGGTTTATCCTGCCGAGTTTGATGAGATATATAATAAACTAAAAGAAAATTCTAAGAACTATTTCCTATGAAAATTTTTATATTTTTATTATTTCTTTGCAATTTTATATTTGCTGATAATGATTTATCTTTAGAAAAAATTTTTAAGAAAAACAAAGTAAAAGGTACAATTGTAATTCAATCACTAAGCTCAAATAAAAGTTATGTATTTAATCCAAAAAGAGCAAATACTCGATTATTACCTGCATCTACATTTAAAATACCTAATTCATTGATTGTACTAGATAATAAAGTAATTAAAGATGAAAAAGAGATTATTCTTTGGGATAGAAAAAAAAGGTTTTTAGATGTATGGAATAAAAACCAAACTTTGAAAACGGCTTTTAAATATTCATGTGTTTGGTGTTATCAATATTTTGCAAGTAAGTTATCTCTAGATATCTATAATGATTATTTAATAAAACTAAAATATGGAAATATGAAAACGGGTAATAACCTTACAAGTTTTTGGTTAAGTGGAGATATCAAAATTTCGTCTTATGAACAAATAGAATTTCTTAAAAAATTATATACTGAAAAACTTCCTTTTAAGAGTAAGCATTTAAAGTTAGTAAAAAAGATTATGATAGAAGAGAAAAACAACAAATACATATTACATGCAAAAACAGGCTGGGCTACTTCTCCTAAGAATAAACATGGATGGTATGTAGGATATATTGAAACTTCAAAAGATACATGGTTTTTTTCAACTAATCTTTTAATTAGTGATTTTAAAAGATTATATCTTAGAAAAGAATTAACTCTAGAAGTATTTAAATATTATAATATTATATAGAAAAGTTACCTAAATGTTTTTCAAGAAAAAAGAGTGCCCAATAGCAAAACTTGGTGAAAAAGTTTTAAGACAAAAAGCCAAAGAAGTAGAAAATATAAACTCAAAAGAGATATTGACTATTATAAAGAAAATGCTTGATTGTGTAAAATCAAGTAGGGGAGTTGGCCTTGCTGCTCCTCAAATCTTTGAAAGCTATCAAATACTTATAATCTCATCTCACCCAAATGACAGATACCCAAATGCTCCTCTTATGGAAGATGAAGTACTTATTAATCCAAAAATCATAAATAAATCAGAAACTATAGAAAAAGATTGGGAAGGGTGTTTAAGTATTCCAGGTATTAGAGCTTTGGTTCCAAGACATAAAACAATTGAAGTTGAATACACAACATTAGATAATAAAAAGGTACAAGTAGTATTTGAGGATTTTGTTGCAAGAATATTTCAACATGAGTATGACCATTTATTAGGTAAGGTTTATATAGACAGAGTAGAGACTCCCAAAGATATAATATCAGAAGAAGTCTATTTTAAAACTATAAAGTAGTTTTAGTGTTCGCTGTGCTCAGCAATCATAGTTTGAATTTTTTCTAAAATCTCTTTTGCTTGTTCTTCATCCATCTTTTCTTCATCAATTGCTAAAAGAATATTTTGAAGCTCAACTAAAAAAGACTCCATATCTCTAACTTCTTCTAGTGTATCATCTGTTTGTTCATTTTTCTCAATAACTTTATGTAAATCTTCAACATAACTTTCAACTTCAGGTATCATAGTATCATGAACAATTGAATATAACTCTTTTTTTATTTCTGACATTTTGTCCCTTTTTTGATTTTGGCTATTATATCTTTATATGTTCAATACTTAGGTTAACTTTATCATAGGATGATATACTTTCAATTAAAAATTTTCAGGACACAAAATGATTACTAGAAAAATAATAAACGAAAAAATGAGCAGAATAGTAGAACACAATGGCACTATCTATTTTGCAGGAATTGTATCAGATGATAAAGAGTTAGATATCAAAGTTCAAGCTAAAAGAGCTTTAGAAATAGCAGAAGAGAGATTTAAAGAAGCAGGAACAGATAAACATCATTTACTTAGAGCTGAGATTTGCCTAAAAGATATTTATAGGGACTTCAAAGCTTTCAATGAAGTTTGGAACGAGTGGGTTTCAGATGAAAAGCCAGCAAGAGCTTGTGTTGAAGCAAATATGGCAAGTCATAATACTCTTGTAGAAATTATCTTCACAGCAGCAAAAAAATAAATCTTTATGTTTGAAGTTATCTACAAGTATCTTACTATCATTTTTTTGATAGTACTTATGTTTATACTTTCCTTTACTGCATATGAATTTTATATTGGTTCAATCACAGTTAATAGTATATTTTTACATAAAGTAGCAGGAATAGCTCTATTTGTAGTAACTTTAATACATATATTAATAAGAAGAAAAAAACTAAAAAAATTAACACAAGAGTTTTTTAATATTTTCTCAAAAAATAAGAAAGTCACACTAGATAGTGATATGGATAGACTGCTTGATTCTTTGGAGCCAAAAACTTTAAAGCAAGTATGTGATACTTTTAATCTTGATATTAAAGAGCTTGATAAAATCTTTTCACAAAACAATATTTCTTATGAAAGTTTAGAGCAAATACTAAAAGAAATATCTAAAATAAACTCATATAAAACCTTTGCAATAATAGTAAAAATAATAGAATACAAAGCTGACTAATCAAAAGATTATTCTATGTTTAATAAAATAAACTATATATAATTTTTTTTATAATATATACTTTTCTTTTGTATGATTTCAGTATATGGATTTAAAAGGATACTTCTATGAAAAAAGATGTAATAGTTATTGGTGGTGGTATAGTTGGACTTATGTGTGCTTACAATCTTCATAAAAGAGGACGGCAAGTTACAGTAATAGACGAAGGTACTATTGAAAATGCAACATCCTTTGGAAATGCAGGGCTTTTATCTTCTTTTGATAAAACACCATTAAGTTACCCTGGAGTTGTATCAAACACTTTAAAACTTATGTTAAAGGGGCAATCTCCTGCTATCTTTCATCCAAACTTAGATTTAAAACTTTATAAGTGGTTATATAGATTTGTTCAAAGTGCAAATGAAGTTCGTACAAAAAAGACAATGATGCTATTTGAAAAGTATGGACAAATCTCACTTGATATCTACAAAGATTTAGTTTATAAAGAAGGTATTGATTTTGACTTTCACCATGATGGAATGTTATCAGTCTTTACTCAAAAACATACATATAAAGAAAAACTCGAAAAATACAACTATATAGATGAAGAAGATAGGTTTGAGATTTTTGATGATGCAAAGATTAAAGAGTATCTGCCTTTTGCAAATGATAAAATAGAAGGAGCAATTTTATTTAAGAAAAATGCTCGAATAGATCCAAAAAAGTTAATGCTAGGACTTAAAAAGTATTTACAAGATGAAGGAGTAGAGTTTATTTTAAATGAAGAGATTACAGATATAAAATATGAAAACAAGAAAGTAAAATATATCTATTCTCAAAATAGAAACTTCTATGAGGCTGAGACTTTTATTATGTCAACAGGGTACAAAACTGATTTGGCTAAAAAAAGTAATAAAGAACTTATGCTAACTCCTGCAAAAGGTTATAGTATAACTTTCACTATGCCAAAAGAGCTAAAACCAAAAACATCAACACTATTTAACGATTTATTTATAGTCATGACTCCAAGATTCAATGATGTAAGACTTACTTCAAAACTAGAGTTAGGAAGTGATGACCCAGAAGTAGTACAAAAACAAATAGATAGTATAAAGAAAAACTTCAAAGAGTATAGTATTCCTTTTGAAATGAAAGATGAAGTTACATGGAGTGGTTTTAGACCTCTTACTCCAAATGATATTCCTCTTATAGGAAGAGATGAGAACTATTCAAACTTAGTATATGCTATGGGATTAGGATGGCTTGGAATGACCTTTGCACCTTCTATTGGGCATATAATTGGTGACTTAGTAGAGTTTGACCAATCAAATGCAAAGAATGATGACATACTTTTATTTTCAGGATTTTATCAGTATTAAACTCTAATAGTACCTTTTCGATACCATTTTTTATT
Organism: Arcobacter sp. F155; assembly: GCF_004116455.1. Lineage (NCBI taxonomy): Bacteria > Pseudomonadati > Campylobacterota > Epsilonproteobacteria > Campylobacterales > Arcobacteraceae > Arcobacter > Arcobacter sp. F155. Next base: position 383,870 of record NZ_PDJU01000002.1, on the reverse strand, counting down.
ATACTTTTCATTATAAAGAGGTGTAATAATGAATGGAAACAATATAAATTTAATGTATGTAGAAGATGATGTGATTGTAAATGATACTATTACGAGCTTACTACAAAAGTTAGGTTATACGGTATATAACTTTTTTAATGGTGCAGACGCCTACAATTATTTTAAAGATAATAAAATTGATATAGTTATCTCTGATATTGATATGCCAAAGATGAATGGTATTGAATTAGTAGAAAAGATAAAAAAAGTAAATACAAAAACACCTATAATATTTACTACTGCAATTAGCGATGAAAAATATCTTCTTGATTCTATTAAATTAGGTATTGATTTATTTATGAAAAAACCTATTGACTGTAGTGTCCTAAAAGAGAATGTTGATAAGGTTTTAAAGCCATACTTCTTAGAGCTTGAAAATGAAAAAAAAGAAGAGAAAATAAGAGAACAAGCAAAAGAGATTCTTATTGCAAAAACTGTTTCTATGATTTCACACCAGTGGAGACAACCCTTATCAAAAATAGGTTCTATTACAAGTAAGATTAGAGTTTACTCACAAATGAACAAACTTACCGATGAAATTTTAATTGCCAATTTAGAGAAAATAGAAAAAGAGAATATCTACCTTTCTTCAACAATAAATAAGTTTAATAATCTTTTAGAGAAAAAAGATATTAGAGAATTCTCTTTAAAAGAGTTACTAAAAAGTATAATAGAGGATGAAATCTCAATTGAGATGCAAAACAATGTTTTTATCAAAAGTGACTATGATGAGTTTAAAAATATTTTTGAAAGTATTCTAAAAAACTCTTATGAGCAGTTTGATAAAAATGACATTGAAAATAGAAAGATAGATATAACAACATTTCAAGATGATGACTTTTTGAATATAAAGATATGTGATAATGCAGGTGGAATAGATAAAGATATCTTATCAAATGTATTTGATTTATACCATTCAGATAAATCCTTAAATGGTAGAGGACTAGGACTTTATTTAGCTAAAGTTTCATTAACTCTTTTAACAAATGGTGAAATTAGTTTAGAAAATATTGAGAGTGAAAATGGCAAAGGAGTTTGCGTAAAGATTAAAATACCAACTACGTATGTAAGTTAAACTTACACACTAGCTTTGTAGAACATAATAGCTGCAACAGCCATAAAAAATATACCAAGAAGTATTAGGTTAAATGCCTTCTCTTTTCTTACTTTTTCTTCATCTACTTCAAATACAGCAACAGACTTTAAAGCTCCATTATCTATATAATGAATAAACTTGTAACCTTTTTTTGAGTATTTAGCTCTTATCTTTTCTAACTCTTTTTCTCTTTGTTCTTTTGAAAATCCACCAACTACAATCTGTTTTTTCATATTAAACATATTCCTTAAAAGTTTTTTGAGATTATACAATATTTTATTGTAATCAAACTGTAGCCTATATCTTTGACTTTACTTAAAGTGTATACTAAAACATATACACTTATCCTTTTTAGAAGGAAATAAATTAATTAAATAAAAGGGCAAAAGCCCATAATACTTGACATTTAACTAATATTAAGTTATAATCCGCGTCCATAAAAATGGTTAGAGTGCCTTTTTCGGTATATCTAACGAGTTCTTTAAAGGAAAATACATGGAAAAAATTAGATTAAAGCTTAAAGCTTATGATCATAGAGTTTTAGACAGAAGTGTTGCTTCAATTGTTGAAGCTGTTAAAAGAACTGGTGCTGAGTTAAGAGGTCCTATTCCTCTTCCAACGAAGATCAGAAAATACACTGTTCTTAAAGGTCCTCACGTAAATAAGGATTCTAGAGAGCAATTCGAAATCAGAGTACACTCAAGAATGATTGATATCATTGCAGCGACTCCTGATACTGTAGATTCATTAATGAAACTTGACTTAGCTCCTGAAGTTGATGTTGAAGTTAGATCAATGGGTCAAGAATAATAAAGAAAGGGTAATAAATGGAATTTATCGTAGAAAAAATCGGTATGAGTAGAACTGTTACAGTTCCTGCAACACCAGTTACACTTTTAAAAGTTCTTGATACTAAAGTATGTGACGTTAATGAAGGTGTAGCACTTGTTTCATATAGCAAAGGGAAGAAATTCAACAAAGCTATTGAAGGTCAACAAAAAAAATATGGTTTAAGCAAAGAGTTTAATAGATTTGCAACAATTAATGTAGCAAATACTGAAGCTGGTGACTTAGATGTTTCTGGATTATCTGAAGCTGCTGTTTTAAAAACAACTTTTAAAACAAAAGGTAGAGGTTTCCAAGGTGGAGTTAAAAGATGGAACTTCGCTGGTGGTAGAGCATCTCACGGACACAGAATGGGTAGAAGAACTGGTTCTATCGGTAATGCAGAGTGGCCAGGTAGAGTTCAACCAGGTAAGAAAATGCCAGGACAATACGGAAATACAAATGTAACTGTTAAAAATGATATTGTTTCATTCGATGCAGAAACTGGTATATTAGTTGTAAAAGGTTCAGTATCTGGACCAAATGGTGGATTAGGAAAAGTAAGGATTGCTAAATGAGTAACGCAGTTGCAGTAAAGACAAACGAGTTACCAGAGTCTTTCAAAGATATTAACTCACACAATTTATATTTATATGTAAAATCTTACTTAGCAGCACAAAGAGCAAACACTGCTAGAGTAAAAAACAGATCTGAAGTAAGCGGTGGTGGTAAAAAACCAAAAGCACAAAAAGGTTCTGGTGGAGCTAGATGGGGTTCTAAAAGATCACCATTATTCGTTGGTGGGGGTCAAGTATTTGGACCTACTAAGAGAAACTACAACCAAAAAATCAACAGAAAGCAAAAAGCTTTAGCATTAAACTTTGCTATTAACGCTCATGCTGAAAATGGTTCTTTATTTGTAGCTGATTCTATCACAGTTGAATCAGGTAAAACTAAAGATGCGGTTTCAATCATTAATGGATTAAATCAAAGAGATACAGTAGTAATCGTTGATTCAATTGATGAAAAAACATACTTAGCGTTCAGAAACGTTAAAAACTGTTACATGATTGAAAAACAAGAAATTAATGCATATTTAATTTCTGCATATCACTCAGTACTAATTGAGAAATCAGTACTTGAATCATTAACAAAAGAGGCGTAAGATGGCAGATATTACAGATATTAAAGCAATATTATATACAGAAAAAACAATCGAGCTTCAAGAAAACGGTGTAATCGTTGTACAAACTAGTCCAAGAATGACTAAAAACGGTTTAAAAGAGGTTTTTAAAGAGTATTTTGGAGTAACTCCAGCAAAAGTTAACTCTTTAAGACAAGATGGTAAAGTTAAAAGATTTAGAGGAAGACCTGGTAGAAGACCAGACTTCAAAAAATTCTATGTTACATTACCTGAGGGCGCTGAAATAGCGAACCTATCAGCTTAAGGAGTATAGAAGATGGCAATTAAAAAATTTAGACCAATAACTCCTGCAAGAAGATTCATGTCTGTAATGGATACTTCTGATATTACTTCTAAACCAACAGTTAGATCTTTACTTGTTAGAGTAAAAGCTTCAGCTGGTAGAAATAATAACGGTAGAATTACATCTAGACACAAAGAAGCAGGTGCTAAGAAATTATATAGAATTATTGATTTCAAAAGAAACAAATTCGGTGTTGAGGGAACTGTATCAACAATTGAGTACGACCCATATAGAAACTGTAGAATTTGTTTAGTAACTTATGCTGATGGTGACAAAAGATATATCTTACAACCATCTGGATTAAAAGTTGGTGACAAAGTTGCTGCTGCTGAATCTGGATTAGATATCGTTACTGGAAACGCTATGAGACTTCAAAGTATTCCTGTAGGTACAATGGTTCATAATATTGAATTAAAGCCTGGTAAAGGTGGACAACTTGCAAGATCTGCTGGTGCATATGCTCAAATCATGGGTAGAGAAGGTAAATATGTTATCTTAAGATTACCATCTGGTGAAATGAGAAAGATTCTTGGTGTTTGTATTGCAACAATTGGTGTTGTAGGAAACGAAGACTTCTCAAACATGGTTGTAGGTAAAGCTGGTAGAACTAGACACCTTGGTATTAGACCTCAAACTAGAGGTTCTGCGATGAACCCAATTGATCACCCTCACGGTGGTGGTGAAGGTAAAACTAACTCGGGTAGACACCCAGTTACTCCATGGGGTATGCCAACTAAAGGTTATAAAACTAGAAAGAAAAAAGCTAGTGATAAATTAATCATTTCAAGAAGAAAGAAGTAAGGGTTTAAGATGGCAAGATCAGTAAAAAAAGGACCATTTGTAGACGCACACTTAATGAAGAAAGTTATCAAAGCTGTTGAAGCTAATGATAAAAAACCAATTAAAACTTGGTCAAGAAGATCAATGGTATTACCTGATATGATTGGTTTAACTTTTAATGTGCATAACGGTAGAAACTTTGTACCTGTAAACATTACAGAAAACCACGTTGGATATAAATTAGGCGAATTCGCTCCAACTAGAACATTCAAAGGGCACAAAGGTTCTGTGCAAAGAAAGGTATAATGATGGGTAAAGCAGTATTAAAATTTATTAGACTTTCACCTACTAAAGCAAGACTTATCGCAAGAGAAGTTCAAGGTATGAATGCAGAGTATGCAATTGCTTCATTAGAGTTCACTCCTAATAAAGCGGCAGGAATTATTTCAAAAGTAATCGCTTCAGCTGTAGCTAATGCTGGTTTAGAGCCAGAAGATGCAGTAATTACAAGTGCAAGAGTAGATAAAGGACCAGTTCTTAAAAGATTTACTCCAAGAGCTAGAGGAAGTGCATCACCAAAACATAAGCCAACTGCACACATTATGATTGAAGTTGCTGCTGCATCAGAAGGAGATAAGTAATGGGTCAAAAAGTTAATCCAATAGGTTTAAGACTAGGTATCAATAGAAACTGGGAATCAAGATGGTTTCCTAAGTTTGAAAATATGCCAGCAAATGTTGCTGAAGACGACAAAATTAGAAAATACGTTAAGAAAGAGTTATACTATGCAGGTGTTGCTCAAACTATCGTAGAAAGAACTGCTAAAAAAGTTAGAGTTACTATCGTAGCTGCAAGACCAGGAATTATCATTGGTAAAAAAGGTGCAGACGTAGAAAAACTTAAAAACAATCTTTCTAAATTAGTTGGAAAAGATATTGCAGTTAACATTAAAGAAGAGAGAAAACCACAACTTTCTGGACAATTAGCAGCTGAAAATGTTGCTCAACAATTAGAAAGAAGAGTTGCATTTAGAAGAGCTATGAAAAGAGTTATGCAAAACGCTCTTAAATCTGGTGCAAAAGGTATTAAAGTTTCTTGTTCTGGTAGACTTGGTGGAGCTGAAATGGCTAGAACTGAGTGGTACTTAGAAGGTAGAGTTCCTTTACATACTTTAAGAGCTAGAATTGATTATGGTTTTGCTGAAGCTCATACAACTTATGGTTGTATTGGTATTAAAGTTTGGATCTTCAAAGGTGAAGTACTAGCTAAAGGTATTCCAGCAGAAAAAGATACAGCTTCTAAACCAAAAAGAAGACCACAAAAGAGAAGAGGTAAATAATCATGTTAATGCCTAAAAGAACAAAATACAGAAAGCAAATGAAGGGTCGAAACAGAGGTAAATCTGCTAGAGCTAACACTTTAGCTTATGGTGAATTCGGAATCAAAGCTTTAGAGCATGGTAGAATCGACTCAAGACAAATCGAAGCTGCTAGGGTTGCAATGACAAGAGCAATCAAAAGACAAGGTAAAGTATGGATTATGGTATTCCCACACAAACCTTTAACAAAAAGACCATTAGAAGTAAGAATGGGTAAAGGTAAAGGTCCTATTGACAAGTGGGTTATGAATATTAAACCAGGTAGAGTGTGCTTTGAGATGGCTGGTGTTTCTGAAGAAATGGCCAAAGGTGCTTTAACTTTAGCTCAACACAAATTACCATTCAAAACTAAAATTGTAAGTAGAGAAAGTGAAAATGAACTATACTGATTTAAAAGATAAGAGCTTACAAGAGCTAAACGAATTGTTAAAAGAGAAAAAGGTGCTTCTTTTTGAATTAAAAGCTAAGCTAAAAACTATGCAGTTAACTAATACTTCTGAATTAAAAGCGTGCAAAAAAGATATTGCACAAGTTCAAACAGCTATTACTGCAGCAAAAGCTAACTAAGGATCTAAAGTATGACACATAAAAGAGAGATTCAAGGTGTAGTGGTAAAAACATCTGGAGATAAAACGGCTTCTGTATTAGTTACTAGATACGTTTTACACCCAAAATATCACAAGACTGTAAAAAGATTTAAAAAGTACTTAGTTCATGATGAGAGAAACGAGTTAAATGAAGGTGATACTGTTATCGCTGTAGAGTGTAGACCACTTTCAAAAACTAAATCTTTCAGACTAAAGACAATAGTAGCTACAGGAGTTAAATAATGATTCAAAGTTTTACTAGATTAAATGTAGCTGATAACACTGGTGCAAAAGAAATCATGTGTATCAAAGTTCTTGGTGGATCTAAGAGAAGATATGCTTCTGTTGGTGATGTAATTGTTGCTTCAGTTAAGAAAGCTTTACCAACTGGTAAAGTTAAAAAAGGTCAAGTTGTTAAAGCAGTTGTAGTAAGAACTCACAAAGAAGTTCAAAGAGAAAATGGATCTTTAATTAGATTTGATGACAACGCTGCTGTAATTCTTGATGGTAAAAAAGAACCAATTGGAACAAGAATCTTTGGACCTGTAGCAAGAGAAGTTAGATACTCAGGTTTCATGAAAATTGTTTCACTTGCTCCGGAGGTATTATAATATGGCTGCTAAATTAAAAATCAAAAAAGGTGATACTGTAAAAATCATCGCTGGTGATGACAAAGGTAAAACTGGAGAAGTTTTAGCTGTATTACCTGCACAAAACAAAGTAATCGTAAAAGATTGCAAAGTTGCTAAAAAAACAGTTAAGCCTGACCAAGACAAAAACCCTGAAGGTGGTTTTGTAAACAAAGAGATGCCTATTGATATCTCTAATGTAGCAAAAGTAGAAGGTGAGTAAGATGGCAAACAGATTACAAGAAAAATATAATACTGAAATCAAACCAGCTTTAGAGACTGAGTTTCCAAAGAACAAATCTTTAACTGCTAAATTAGAAAAAGTTGTTATTTCTGTAGGTGCTGGTGAAGCTATGAAAGATAGCAAATTAATGCAAAGTATGGAAGATACTATCTCTTTAATCGCTGGTCAAAAAGCTGTTAAAGTAATTGCTAAGAAATCAGTTGCTGGTTTTAAAGTAAGAGAAGGTTCACCAGTAGGAGTAAAAGTAACTCTTAGAGGTGAAAGAATGTATGCATTCTTAGATAAATTATGTTCTATTGCATTACCAAGAGTAAAAGACTTTAGAGGTCTAAACAGAAATGGTTTTGATGGTCAAGGTAACTTTAACTTTGGTCTTGATGAGCAATTAATGTTCCCAGAAGTTGTTTATGATGATATCATCAAAACTCACGGTATGAATATTTCAATTTCAACAAGCGCTACTGAAGATGCAGAAGCATATAGATTATTAGAGTTAGTTGGAATTCCATTTACTAAAGGAAGAGCGTAATGGCAAAGAAGTCTATGATTGCTAAGCAAAAGAGAACTCCTAAGTTCTCTTCAAGAGCATATACAAGATGTTCTGTGTGTGGAAGACCACACTCTGTATACAGAGATTTCGGTCTTTGTAGAGTTTGTTTAAGAAAAATGGCTAACGAGGGATTACTTCCTGGCGTTAAAAAATCTAGTTGGTAGGAGAATAAAAGCTATGATGAATGATATTATCGCAGATGCTTTAACTAGAATTAGAAATGCTGCACTTAGAAAATTAGAAGTTGCAACATTATTACATTCTAATACAGTAGTAGGAATTTTAAATGTACTTGAAAAGAAAGAGTATATTGACGGATTCAAAGTAGTTGATGGTGAAAACAATAAAAAAACTGTTCAAGTAACATTAAAATATGATGACAACGATAACTCAGTTATCAATGAAATCACAAGAGTTTCTACTCCAGGAAGAAGAGTTTATAAAAACGCTTCTGAAATTAAATCTTTCAAAAACGGATATGGTACAATCATTGTTTCTACAAACAAGGGTGTTATCGCTAACGATGAAGCTTTCGCTGCAAACGTTGGTGGTGAAGTACTATGTACTGTATGGTAGGAGAGTGTAATGTCTAGAATTGGAAAAAAACCTATCGCAATCCCAAGTGGATTAGAAGTAACAGTTGATGGAACTGTTGTTAACGTTAAAAAAGGGAATAATGTAATTCCTGTTGAAACTCATGGAAGAGTTCAAGCTGAAGTAGCTGACAATGAAGTTGTATTAACTAAAGTTGGTGAAACAAAAGAATCAGCAGCTTTCTGGGGTACATATAGAGCTTTAATTAACAATGCTGTAGAAGGTCTTTCTAAAGGTTTCCAAAAATCTTTAGAGATCAACGGTGTTGGTTATAGAGCTGCAGTTAAAGGTAAAGTATTAGAACTTCAGTTAGGATACTCTCACCCAATTAACTATGATATTCCTGAGGGATTAGATATTTCAGTTGATAAAAATATCATCCATGTTAAAGGTGCTGACAAACAACAAGTTGGTCAAGCTGCTGCAATTATTAGAGGCTTTAGAAAACCAGAACCATATAAAGGTAAAGGTGTTAAGTATACTGACGAGCATATCGTTAGAAAAGCTGGTAAAACTGCTAAGTAAGGTGTGAAAAATGAGTAGAATTAAAGATATAGCAAAAAAGAATTCTTCTAGAATCGTAAGAAAAAGAAGAGTTAGAGGAGATATCGGTAGAGGTACTGCTGAAACACCTAGAGTAACTGTTTTCAAATCAAACAGATATTTAAGTGCACAAGCAATTAATGATATTGCTGGTGTTACATTAGCAGCAATAAATTCTAAAGCACTAAACTTAAGTGTAAGTAGAGAAAATGCAGCAAAAGTTGCAGCAGAATTTGCTGAAAAACTTAAAGCTGCTGGAATTGAAAAAGTAGTATTTGATAGAAATGGATACCTTTATCACGGTGTAGTTGCAGCATTTGCTGATGGACTTAGAGAAAATGGTATCAAATTATAAGGGTTAATGATGGCAGCAGTAAATAGAGAAGATTTTCAAGAAGCAATCGTTAAAATCGGAAGAGTAACAAAAGTTGTAAAAGGTGGTAGAAGATTCAGATTTACAGCTTTAGTTGTTGTTGGAGATAAAAACGGTACAGTTGGATTTGGTACAGGAAAAGCTAAAGAGGTTCCTGATGCAATTAAAAAAGCTTTAGATGACGCATTTAAATCTTTAGTAAAAGTTAATATTCATGGAACAACTATTGCTCATGATATTCAACATAAATACAATTCAAGTGTTATTTTATTAAAGCCAGCTCCTGAAGGTTCGGGTCTTATCGCAGGTGGTGCGGCAAGACCAGTTCTTGAGCTTTCTGGAGTTAAAGATATTGTTGCAAAATCTTTAGGTTCAAATAATCCAAACAACCTTGTACAAGCTACAGTTGAAGCATTAGCAAGAATTAAAGGATAAGATGATGGCATTAGATAACTTACAACCAGCAACTGGTAGTACGAAAAATGTTAAAAGAGTAGGTAGAGGTCAAGGTTCTGGAACTGGTAAGACTTCTGCTAGAGGTCAAAAAGGTCAAAAGTCTAGATCTGGATACAAAATTAAGAGACACTTTGAGGGTGGACAAATGCCACTTCAAAAGAGAACTCCTAAAACTGGATTCTTCTCTAGAGTTGAGAAACCATACTCTATCAATGTTGATAAAGTAAAAAAAGTTGCAGGACTTGACGAGATTACAGTTGAATCTATCAAAACAGTTTACAAACTTTCTAAGAGTGTTACTAAAGTTAAACTAGTTGGTTCATCTGCAAAAGATTTAGCATCTAAAATTAAAGACGAAAACGTAACAACTACTGGAAACTAATTATGAGTAAAGATCTAATAAATAAGATTCTTATTACATTAGGTTTTATTCTACTTTACAGGTTACTGGCATACGTGCCAGTTCCTGGAGTGAATATAGACGTAGTTAAAGAATTCTTCGATTCAAATGCTAACAACGCATTAGGTCTTGTAAATATGTTCAGTGGTAATGCAGTTGAAAGACTGTCAATTATCTCATTAGGTATTATGCCTTACATTACAGCTTCTATTATTATGGAGCTTCTAGCAGCAACTTTCCCCGCACTTGGTAAAATGAAAAAAGAAAGAGATGGTATGCAAAAATATATGCAAATCATCAGATATACTACAATTGTAATTACATTAATTCAATCTATTGGTGTATCAATGGGTCTAAATTCATTAACTGGTCAAAGTGGACAAGGCGCTATCTCAATTGATATGAATACGTTTATAGCCGTATCATCAATTTCTATGTTAACAGGTACTATGCTTCTTATGTGGATTGGTGAACAAATCACACAAAAAGGTATTGGTAACGGTATTTCATTAATTATCTTCGCTGGTATTGTTTCTGCAATTCCAAGTGCAATTGGTGGTACTGTTGATTTAGTTAACAATGGTCAAATGAACTTCTTAACTGTAATCGCAATTTTAGTAATTATTCTAGCAACTGTTGGAGCAATTATTTATGTTGAGTTAGGTGAAAGAAGAGTTCCAGTTTCTTATTCAAGAAAAGTTATGATGCAAGCTCAAAATAAAAGAGTAATGAATTACATTCCAATTAAGGTTAACTTATCTGGTGTTATTCCTGCTATTTTTGCATCTGCAATTTTAATGTTCCCTGCTACAGTTTTACAAGGTAGTCAAAATGAGTACCTTTTAGTTGTTGCAGATTATTTAAGTCCTACATCTTATACATTTAATGTATTTATGTTCTTATTTGTAGTTTTCTTTGCATTCTTCTATGCATCAATTACTTTTAATGCAAAAGATATTTCTGAAAACTTAAAGAAACAAGGTGGATTTATTCCAGGTGTTAGACCAGGAGCTTCTACAGCTGATTTCTTAAATGAGACTGCAAGTAGACTTACATTCTGGGGAGCTATTTATTTAGGTCTTATCTCTACTGTGCCTTGGTTACTAGTAAAAGCAATGGGTGTTCCTTTCTATTTTGGAGGGGTTGCAGTACTTATTGTTGTTCAAGTAGCAATTGATACAATGAGAAAGATTGAAGCTCAACAGTATACGAATAAATATGAAACATTAAGTGCAGTTGGACTTTAAGATCATGGCTATTCCATTAAGAAAACAAAATGAAATAGAGAAACTTCGAACAGCTGGTCAAGCTGTTGCGAAGACTCTTAAACATTTAGAAGAAAATGTAAAACCAGGCATGACTTTAAAAGAAGTTGATGCTATGGGTGAAAAATACTTAAATGATCTAGGCGCTAGACCATCTTTCAAAGGCCTTTATGGCTTTCCTGGTGCAATCTGCACATCTTTAAATGAAGTTATTATTCATGGTATTCCTGATGACACTGTTTTAAAAGAGGGTGATATTTTAGGAATAGATATTGGATCTGAAATCGATGGTTGGTATGGCGATGCAGCTATTACTATGCCTATTGGTAAAATTTCAAAAGAAGATGAAGAATTAATTGCTTGTTCGAAAGATGCACTGTATTATGCTATTGATATTATTGAAGAGGGTATGAGATTTAAAGAACTTTCTAAAGCAATAGAAGATTTTATTGTAAATAGAGGGTATCAACCATTAGTTAGATTTTGTGGACATGGTATTGGTAAAAAACCTCACGGTGAACCAGAAATTCCAAACTATGTAAATGGTACAAATACTAAATCTGGACCAAAAATCAAAAATGGAATGGTGTTTTGTATTGAACCTATGATTTGTCATGAAGGAAGAGAACCAGTTATTTTAGAAAATGAGTGGGATGTTGTTTCTGAAGACGGAAAAAGAGGTAGTCATTACGAACATACAGTTGCTGTAGTAGATGGAAAAGCAGTAATTTTAAGTAAAGTAGATTGAGTAAACTTAGGAGAAAAAGTGGCAAAGAATGATGTAATAGTAATTGATGGTAAGGTAATTGAAGCTTTACCTAATGCTATGTTTAGGGTTGAATTAGATAATGGTCATGTAGTTTTATGTCATATCTCAGGAAAAATGAGAATGCACTACATTAAAATTTTACCAGGTGATAAAGTTAAGGTAGAAATTACACCTTACTCACTAGATAAGGGTAGAATTACTCACAGATATAAGTAATTTTTAAGAGATAATAAATTTCTTATTTATTATCTCTTTTTCTTAAAGTAGTTATGCTATACTAAAAGAAATTCTTGAAAGTATATAGTGTAATGAACGATATAATCAATATTATTAGCTTAACTTTAGATAGTTTAGACAAGCAAAGCAAACTTGCAAATCCCACAAATTTTGAAACTGAATTTTATAAACAACTTCAAAAAACTGATTTAATACTAGAAGAAACAGAAGAGATTAAAGATTTAATCACAAAACTAACAATTTATGAAAAATCTCAACTTAATAATGAAGTTCCTACTTTTAGAGAACTTTCTCAAATACTCTCACAAAGAGTTTCTAATCAAACAATAAGAGAGTTTTTAAAAGACTTTTCATATTTTATTTCTCCTTCAATAGATAAAGAGATAAAAGTAGAAATAGACAAAATATGTATCGATATAGCAGAAGACCCAAAGAAACTTCTTGATGATAGAGTTTTAAGGGAAATTAGAACTTTAACTGACAAAAGAATTAATAACGATAAAAAACTATTTAAAGATAAAACAAGTGACGTAAAAAAACTTATTAGATTTTTAGGTGAGTATATAAATAAGTTTATTGTTAATCACACTTCCACTTATGATGAAATTACAAGATTAAAAGAAGAAATAAATTCACTTTCTCTTTCTGAGTCATCATTAAATGATTTAGAAGAGATTAAATCAGATTTAATCAAATCAATTGATAAGTTTGAATCATCAGTAAGAGTTAGTCAAAAAGATATTTTAAATAATCAACTAGAGTGTAATAATTTATATGAACAAATTGAAGCTCTACAGCAAAACTTAGATAAAGCAGAAGAAGAGAAATCAACTGATTTCTTAACAGGTGTTTTAACAAGAAGAGCCTATGTTGTAGAAATTGAAAGATTAGAAAATGAGTATAGAGTATATGATTCTAACTATGCTTTAGTATTTTTTGATATTGACCATTTTAAAGATATAAATGATACTTATGGGCATGATTGTGGAGATTCAGTACTATCAACTTTTGCTCAGATATTAAAAAATCTTACTCGTACCGGAGATATTATCTCTAGGTATGGTGGGGAAGAGTTTATAACTATTGTTAATTACAAAAATAAAATGGATATTAAAAATTACCTAAGAAGGGTGAAAAATATTATCTCAAACAATAAGTTTGTTTATAATGATATAAAATTAAGTGTAAAATTCTCAGCAGGTGTTGCATTTAGAAATAATTATAACTCATATGAAGAAACTATTAAAAAAGCTGATGAATTACTTTATACTGCAAAAGCTCAAGGTAGAAATAAAATCATTGTAGATAATGGAGATATAGTATAAAATGAAGTAGAAAAGTTTACAGTTCGCGATATAAACTAACTACTTCTGTATACTATAAATGTAATAATAGCACTTTTTTATTAAAAAGTCACATTTTTATAAATAATTTGCATATTTTTTTAGCAAATTTATTCAAAAGAACTTTTTTTGTACAATTGCGTATGACAAAAGTAATTAAAAATAGAATTCTATCTCAGTTGCATTTTTTAAAATCAATTGGATACGAGTATCATGAACCAATAAAAGCTTTTAATAAAGAGGTTGAAGAGGATACTTTACCAAATGATATAAATAGTTTAGGGCAAATAGTAAATAACTGTTATTTATGTGAGCTTTCAAAAAATAGAAAAAATGTTTTATTTGGATATGGAAATATAAATGCAAGTATAATGTTTTTGATTGATGAACCAACAACTACTGAAGATGAACTTGATTCTTTTTATGTTGGAAAATCAGGTGAACAGTTAGCAAAAATGATTGAAAACGTATTACCTGTTAAAAAAGAAGATGTTTATATTACAAGTTTGGTAAAATGTAAGAGTCAAAATGGTTTTGAATCAACACATTTTAATAGTTGTAGTTCTTATTTATATAAACAAATTGATTTAATTCAACCTAAGTTAATTGTTACTTTAGGAGATAAAACTTACCAGTATCTATGTAAAGATAAAACACCTTTTTATCAAATTAGAGGTAAACTAACGAATTTTAAAAACTATGATGTGTTACCAACGTATAGTCCAGGATTTCTTTTAAGAAACCCATCTTTTAAGAAAGAAGCATTTCAAGATATGCTAAAAATAAAGTCGATTTTGGAGTCAAATTGAAAAATATAATTTTATTAGTATTAGTAGGTTTTTTCATAGTAGGGTGTGCACCTAAAGGAAAAGTTACTACTTCACAAAAGCAAGAAGTTAAAGAGACTGTTTATACTCAACCCCAAGAAGTTTATGAAGATGCCATTGAAAAAGAGCCAGTTGTAGCAGATGAAAAAGGTGCAAATAAAATTGCAGTACTTTATCCATCAAAAATAGTTGGTAAGTATGCTAAATCAACTGTAAATGCTGTTATGGCTTATTTAATTTACAATAACAAAGAGTTTGAAATAGAGGCATTTGATAGTTATGATGAAAGCAATATTAATATCCTAACTCAAATTAAAAAAATTGAAGAGCAAGGTTTCAAAAAAGTAATCACACTATTTACTCAAAATGGATATGAAATACTAAATAGAACCCATGCTTTACATTTTGCTAAAGTATATTTTCCTTTAATCAATAAAAGTGAAGTAGCTTTTGCTAAAGATAACTTTGTATTTGGTGGAATCTCTTATGAAAGACAAGTGAAACTTTTAAAAACTTTATCAAGTGAAAAAAGTACTATGTTTTATGTACCATCTTATTTAGGAAACAAGTTAAAAGATTTATATAACAATGAGTTTATTGATACTGAACCAATAACTAAAGAGATACAAAGAACAAACAATAAATATCAATATATCATGAATGATGAGAGAATAGCATATAATACTGTTTTATTAAATACACCAATTATTAAAACATCAATTATTTTATCTCAATTAACAGCATATGAGATTGATCCAATTAGAGTTTTATCTACACAATTAAACTATAACCCTTTGCTTGTAAAGTTAACACAACCAAGAGATAGAACAAATCTTTTTGTAGTAAACTCTATTGGAAAAGTTGATAGTTTTATTGAAGAGTATGCAGATTTATTAGGTGCAGATATTATTTACAACTGGGTTGATTATTCATCTTTAGTTGGAGCAGAATATTTAATGAATTTAGATACAGATGAAAACAAAAAAATCATTCAAACAGAGATTGAAGACAATCAAGTTAAATATGAACCAATACTTTATAGAGGAACTTCTTATGGCTTTAAAGAAGTGACTGATATTGATACAGCTTTAGAAGAAACATATAACACTCTTATTCAAAAACAAGAAGAGAAAAAAGCCAAAGCAGAGCAAGAGCTTTTAAAAAAACAGCAATTAGAAAATTAAGAAATCTTTCGATATAATCGCGAATATTTATAGAAACGGAGTAAGAATTGAGAACTCATTATTGTACTGATGTAACGGAAAAGAATATAGATGAAACTGTAACTGTTGCTGGTTGGGTAAACAGTAGAAGAGATCACGGTGGAATTATTTTTATTGACTTAAGAGATAGAGGTGGTTTAGTTCAACTTGTGTGTGACCCTGCTGATAACAAAGGAGCATGGGAAGTTGCTGATAGTGTTAGAGATGAATTTGTTTTAATAGCAACTGGTAAAGTAAGAGCTAGAGGTGAAGGTTTAGAAAACCCTAACTTAGTTACTGGAAAAATTGAAATTGTTGTAGAAGACTTAGTTATTGAAAACAGATCAAAACCTATGCCATTTGATTTAGGTGATGAAAAAGTAAATGAAGAGATTAGATTAAGAAATAGATTCTTAGAATTAAGAACTGAAAAATCTTTTGAAATTTTTAAATTAAGAAGTACTGCAAATATCGCAGTTAGAAACTGTCTAAATGAATTAGGATTCTTAGACGTAGAAACTCCAATTTTAACAAAATCAACACCAGAAGGTGCAAGAGATTATTTAGTTCCAAGTAGAGTTCACCCAGGTGAATTTTATGCACTTCCTCAATCACCACAATTATTTAAACAATTACTAATGGTTTCTGGATTTGATAAATATTTCCAAATTGCAAAATGTTTTAGAGATGAAGATTTAAGAGCAGATAGACAACCAGAATTTACTCAAATTGATGTTGAGATGTCTTTTTGTAATCAAGAAGATGTAATTGAAGTAGCTGAAAAATTAATTCACGATACATTTAAAGCTTGTGGTAAAGATGTTCCAACTACTTTCCCAAGAATTACTTACAAAGATGCTATGGAAAAATATGGTTCAGATAAACCAGATATGAGATTTGACATGGCTATGGTAGATGTTATTGATATTTTTGCTAACTCTACAAATGAAATCTTTGCAGATATTGCAAAAGATACTAAAAACAATAGAATCAAAGCTCTAAGATGTCCAAATGGAGATAACTTATTCTCTAAAAGACAAATGAAAGGTTTTGAAGATTACGTTAGAAAGTTTGGAGCTAAAGGTCTTGGTTATTTCCAAATGAAAGAAGATGGATTAAAAGGTCCTTTAACTAAATTCTTCTCTGAAGCTGATTTAGAAGCAATCGTAAAAACAACTGAATTAGAAGTTGGTGATGTTGTATTCTTTGGAGCTGGAGATAAGAAAACTGTATGTGATTACATGGGAAGATTTAGACTTTATCTTGCAGAGCAAATGGAAATTATTCCAGCAGACGTTTATGAGTTTGTATGGGTTGTTGATTTCCCTATGTTTGAAGTTGAAGATGGAAAAACTAAAGCATTACACCATCCATTTACTATGCCTAACTTAGATAAATGTGATTTAAATAATGTAGAAGATTTAGAAGATATTGAATCAATCGCTTATGATATCGTATTAAATGGTACTGAGCTTGGTGGTGGTTCAATCAGAATTCATAAAGAAGAAGTTCAAGAAAAAGTATTTGAACTTATGGGAATCTCTCAAGAAGAAGCAAATGATAAATTTGGATTCTTACTTGAAGCATTAAGATATGGTGCACCAAGCCATGGTGGATTTGCAATGGGATTCGATAGACTTATCATGTTATTAGCTGGTACTGATTCTATTAGAGATGTAATTGCATTCCCTAAAACTCAAAGAGCTCAATGTTTATTAACTTCTGCACCTTCAGCTGTTGATAATGAACAATTAAAAGAATTAAGTCTTAGAATTAGAAAGACTGAAGTATAATTTAAAAGGGCAACAATATGATTAAGTATATTATTGTATTGTTGTCACTACTCTCATTTTTACATGCAAAAACAAGCATCGTAGTTACTTTTCCTGTACATAAAGAGTTTATTCAAAAAATAGCAAAAGATGATTTTTTTATTAAAGTTATTGAAGATGGATATCAAAGTTTTGATAAAAGAGGAAATCTTTTTAAAAATGAAATCTATTATAGTGATGTATATTTGACTCTTGGTTTAGAAGAGGAAAAAAAGTACATAGAGCTTTTCAAAAAGAAAAATAGATATATGAAAATAATTGATGTATCTAAAGGAATTGAAAAAGATATAGTAAATGGAAAAGTTAATCACTATATCTGGACTGACCCTTTGTTAGTACGTGAATTAGTAAAGAATCTATACAATACATTAAGCACTCTAAAGTCCTATAAAAAAGAGTTTTATGAAGCAAATCATAAAGTCTTATTAAAAGAGTTAGATGAGTTCTTTTTATCTTTAAAAAAGAAGTTTGATAGAAATGAATTTTATAATATATATGTGTATGAGCCTTATTGGCACTATATAGCTAAAAGATATAGAATCAATCTTTATTATAGAGAAAATAGGTTTACTGATTTAGAAGAAGTACCTGCTTTAATAGAACATGCACAATTACATAATATTGAAAAAGTATTAATAAAAAAAGGAAGTTCCTACGAACAAGCTCAATCCTTAGCTTCCCATATTAACGCTGATATTGTAGAACATGATATCACAAAATATAATTGGAAAGTTAATATTCAATCCCTAGCTAGAAAAATCGCAAGATATAAAAAAAATCTATAATTGCATACTAAATATACAGTCTGTATAAAAAAACTGCTTACTTTTTAGAGTAAGATATTCCTATAAATATTTAGGAGATCTAAAATGTCAAAGAGTTTAGTAGACTATAAAGGTATTAAAGTAAAAAAAGAACTTTATCCTATAATTAAACATATTGAAGATGTTGATAAGTATAGGGAAGAGTTAGGAAGATTAAGTTCCTCTTGGGATATTTTTGCACTTTTAGGTCAATTAGGTGATATTCACATCGACATTGGTAAGACTAAAGAAAACTTCTTAAACTTAACAACTACACTACTTAATCATTTAAGTGATGAAACAGTTAAAAAAGCAACTGCAGAGATGAAATTTAAAGCTCAGGTTGCTATTGATATTGTAAATAGAAATCTTTTTGAAAGAACTGCTGATATTGGTTTTTTAGCAACGGATGATGATATTAGAGACTTCCTACAAAACTTTGTTTCAAGATACAACAGTGATAGTGTAGAACTAAAAGAAGAGATACAAAAAAGATTTTTAGAGTATGTACAAAAATATTCTGTGTACTATGATATTGTTTTAGCTGATACAAAAGGAAAAGTTGTAGCAAGACTTGACGATGATGTAAAAGTAGATTGGTTAGATAAAGAGTTTACTCAAAAAGTAATCAACTCAAGTGATGAGTATGTGGAAACTTTCCAATACCATGATTTTATTCCACATAAAAAGCAGTCTTTAGTTTACTCATATAAAGTAACTCAAACAAATGATTCAGACTCAGAGGTTTTAGGTGTACTTTGTCTTTGTTTTAGATTTAGAGATGAAATGGAAGGAATTTTTAACAATCTAATTGAAACAAGAAATAAAGAGGCTTTAACTATTTTAGATGAAGATGGAATTGTAATTGCTTCAAGTGATAAAGACTATATTCCTTTAGAATCAAAGCTAGAAATAGTTTTAGATGAAGAGTATAAAATAGTATCTTTTTGTGGTAGGGATTATATAGCAAAAACTTGTGTAACTAATGGTTATCAAGGCTTTAAAGGACTTAAGTGGTATGGACATATCATGGTTCCTTTAGAGTATGCATTTTTAAGTAATCAAAGTAATGAAGCAAAAGCAGATGATGCAATTATTGAATCTATGATGGAAAATGAACAACACTTTTCAAAAGATTTAAAAGATGTATTTAATAAAAGTAAAACTATTCAAGAAAATCTTGGACGTGTTATTTGGAATGGTAATGTTGCACAAAGTAAGTTAAACTCTTCAAATAGGGAGTTTTCAAAATCTCTTTTAAGTGAGATTGGAGTTACAGGAGTTAAAGCAAACTCTTCATTAAGTAACCTTAATCAAACTATCATAAACTCAATTTTAAAAGATAGTGAGTTCTTATCATCTTTAGCAATTGATATTATGGATAGAAACCTTTATGAAAGAGCAAATGACTGTAGATGGTGGGCATTAACTTCATACTTTAGAAAAGCATTTGATGACTATAACTCTTTAAGTTATAAAGAAAAAGAGATCTCTTCTATTTTAAAGTATATTAATGATTTATATACAGTATATACAAATCTACTTGTTTTTGATAAAAGTGGAAAAATAATTGCAGTTTCAAATGAAAAAGAGAATTATCTAGTAGGAAAAGTTTTACCTCAAAAATGGGTAGGAGAAACTTTAAACCTAAAAGATACATCAAAATATTGTGTATCAGATTTTGAAGAGACAAATCTTTATGCAAATGAGTCAACATATGTATATTGTGCAGCTATTAGGTCTTTTGAAAATCAAAATGAGATAAATGGTGGAATTGCTATTGTATTTGATTCTACACCTGAGTTTCATGCTATGTTAGAGGATAGCTTACCAAAAGGAAAGGATGGAGTATTCGCTTTATTTGCATCAAGGGATAAAAAGGTTATTTCTTCAACAAATAAAGATATAGAGGTAAACTCAATTATTGATATTGAAGATAAGTTTTTTGAACTAAAAAATGGTGAGCAAAAAAGTGAAATTATTGAAATAGATAATAAATATTATGCTTTAGGTGTTAGATGTTCACAAGGATATAGAGAGTATAAAAGTGCTAAAGATGACTATGTAAATGATGTTTTCTGTTTAGTATTTAATTATATTGGTGAAAAACATTTTGATAGTTTAAAGTATGAACAAAAATCAAAGTTCCTAAACTCAAATGCAAAAAAAGTGTTTACGGACTCTTGTGTTGAGTTAGCAACTTTCCATTTAGGTAATAAATTCCTTGCAGTGGAAGCAAAAAATGTTATTGAATCTATTTCTATAGATAAACTTGAAGAATCAATCGATATGGATAAAAATAATCCTTTTAAAGGAATGGTTTTACATAAAGACAATCTAATTTCAGTACTTGATATTAGAAGTTTCATTAAAGAAGATATAACAGATACTGAGCTAAATACTATTATTCTTTTAGAGTATGATAAGGATAATAAAGAACATTGTGTGGGAATACTTGTTTCTTCTTTAGAGAGTGTTTCAGTTGTAGAAAAAAACTCTATTCAACAAATACAAAGTCACTTCTTAGGAACTGGAACTTTAGTTGAAAGTCTTGCTGATATTAGTGATTATGAAGAGTCTCAAGTTGCAATGGTGCTTGATATTAAGAAGATTGATGACAATTTAACAAAGAAGGTTTAATTAGTTATAAATTTATATGAGAGGTTAAAATATCTTTTGGCACAATACGAAAAAATTAAAATGAAAGTATAAACTTATATGAGTGCCAATAACAAACAAAAAGAACAAAAATTTCTACCTACTACAAGAAAAGAGATGGATGCTTTAGGATGGGACCAATGTGATGTAATACTAGTAAGTGGGGATGCATATATTGATTCTCCATTTATTGGTGTTGCCGTTGTTGGAAGAATCCTAGAAGCTTTAGGCTTTAAAGTAGGAATTATAGGTCAACCTGATATTAAAAATGAAGATGTAAAAAGATTAGGTGAACCAAAATTATACTGGGGAGTTAGTGGTGGAAGTATTGACTCTATGGTATCAAACTACACTGCAACTAAAAAGTTTAGAAACAACGATGACTACACTCCTGGTGGGAAAAATGACAAAAGACCAGATAGAGCTACTTTAGTTTATACAAATTTAATTAGAAGACATTTTAAAAACACAGTTCCAATTGTTTTAGGTGGTATTGAAGCTAGTTTAAGAAGAGTTACTCACTATGACTTTTGGACAAATAAATTAAGAAAACCTATTTTATTTGATGCAAAAGCTGATTATCTAATTTATGGAATGGGTGAAGTTGCAATAAGAGAGTTTTCAACTGCTTTAAGAGATGGAAAAGACCCAAGAGAGGTTAGGGGAGTTTGTTATATTTCTAAAGAACCAGTTGAAGAGTTTTTACAACTACCTTCCCACCAAGAGTGTTTAGAAGATAAAGAGAAATATATAGACCTTTTTGATGATTTTTATAAAAACAATGACCCAATCTCTGCAAAGGGACTTTGTCAAAAAGTAGATACAAGATATGCTATTCAAAATCCTCCATGTGATTATCTAGATGAAAAAGAGATGGATGAGGTAGCTTCATATGATTATATTAGAGATTTACATCCATATCATAAACCACAAGGTAAGGTTAAATGTTTAGAGACTATTAAATTCTCTATTCAGACTCACCATGGGTGTTGGGGTGAGTGTAACTTCTGTGCTATTGGAGTTCACCAAGGTAGAACTATTAGAACAAGAAGTGAAAAAAATATTCTAAGTGAAGCAAAAGAGTTTACACAAGATAAAGATTTTAAAGGTGTTATTTCTGATGTTGGTGGACCAACTGCAAATATGTATGGGTATGAGTGTAATAAAAAACTTAAAAAAGGAACATGTGCTGAGATTAGATGTGTTGATTATGATAGACTTTGTAGAGTTATGAAAGTTGACCATAGTAGACACTTAAATCTTTTAAGAGACATTAGAAAAGTTCCCGGTGTAAAAAAAGCCTTTGTTGCATCAGGTTTAAGATATGACTTTATTCCAGCAGATAAAAAACATGGATATGAGTATTTAAAAGAGCTTGTAAATCATCATATTTCTGGACAAATGAAAGTAGCACCTGAACATACTTCAGATAGAGTTTTAAAGCTTATGGGGAAACCTGGAAAACAACCACTTATTGAGTTTAAAAAGATGTATGATAGATTAAATAAAGAAGCTGGTAAAAAACAGTTCTTAACTTACTACTTAATTGCAGCACATCCAGGTTGTGAAGAAAAAGATATGCATGAGTTAAAACAGTTTACAACCCATGAATTAAAAATGAACCCAGAACAAGCACAGGTTTTCACACCAACACCAGGGACTTACTCTTCTGTTATGTATTACACAGAGATGGACCCAGAAACAAGAAAGAAAATCTATGTTGAAAAAGATAAAAATAGAAAAGAAAAACAAAAAAGTATAGTGATAGATAAAAAGTATCACCAAAGAAGAAAAAGTAATGGAGCAAGCTTACAAAGCTAGACTTCATCTCTTCTAAAAATAAGAAAGATGTAGATATAATAGCTGCTTTTAATTCATAACAATATTTAAAAGGAACTATATTTGAAGAAACTATTTTTAATAATTGGAGCTCCTGGTTCTGGTAAAACTACAGATGCTGAACTAATTGCAAGTAAACACGATAATATCACTCATTATTCAACTGGAGATATGTTAAGAGCAGAGATTGCAAGTGGTAGCCAAAGAGGAAAAGAGATTGACTCTTTTGTATCAAAGGGTTTAATTGTACCTATTGAAATTGTAATTGAAACTATTGTAACTGCTATTAAAAATGCTTCAACTGATATTGTTGTAATTGATGGATATCCAAGATCAATTGAGCAAATGACTGAGTTAGATAAGTATCTAAAAAATGAAAGTGAAGTTGAGCTAACAAATGTAATAGAAGTTGAGGTTTCTCAAGATACTGCCTTTAAAAGAGTTTTAGGAAGAGCAGCGGATGCTGAGGTTGTTAGAGCTGATGATAATGAAGAAGTATTTTTAAATAGAATGAAACTATATATTGAACCACTTGCAGAGATTAAATCATTTTATACAAAACAAGATGTTTTAAAAGTAATCTCAGGTGAAGGAACAATTGAAGAAATTGTTGATGAAATGGATAACTTTATTCAATCAAGAGTATAACAATGATTAAAAAACCTAATTTTTACTCAGTAATTATTGGTACAGAACTTTTAAATGGGCGTCGAAAGGATGCCCATTTTGCTTTCTTAAATGAACAACTTCTAAAGCGAGGTTGGACTCACAAAGCCTCATTTGTAATAGAAGATGACACCAAACTAATGGAAAACATTTATAATCTTATAAAGGCTGATGAAAACTCAGTTATGTTCTCTTATGGTGGTATTGGTGCTACTCCTGATGATTATACTAGACAAATAGCTGCAAAGGTATTTCGTGATGGGAAGATGGAATACCATGAAAAAGCACAAGAGCTTATTATAAATCAATTTGGTGATGAAGCTTATCCTCATAGAATAGAGATGGGAAATCTTCCTATAAATGCAAAGTTACTTAAAAATGTAGTAAACAATGTAGCAGGCTTTTATTTAGATGATAGGTTCTTTTTTACACCAGGTTTTCCTTCAATGAGCCAAGCAATGGTAATTGAAGCTTTAGACAAACACTATTCTAAAAATGACTTAGTAAAATATAGAAAAACATTAACTGCTTTTTGTGGAGAAAATGATTTGATTTCACTTATGAAAGAACTTCCAAGTGATATTGAACTTTCATCTCTACCTAAAATAATTGATGATAAAAGACAAGTTGTCTTATCACTAAGCTCTTTAGAGCAAACTCTTTTAGATAATAGTTTTCAAGAATTTATAGATTTTTGTGAAGAAAAAAATATAAAATATATTCTTGAAGATACAAATAAAATAAAATAAACTCACCTAAAAAGCCTAGAAATAAGAGTTTCTAGGCTCCTAAAACTTTTTAAGATTAAATTTAGTAAAAAACTTTTTTTTTAGATTATAATTCCATACTTTAAATCTTAGGAAAAAGCTTGAATTTAGATCAAATTAGTAACTTTGTCTTTTGTGATAGAAGACTAAATGATTTTGATTTAGAAGTTAAATTACTTCCAAACCCTTATTATGATTATCCTTTTTTAATTATCAAAGATTTTTTATCACCTAAAATTTGTGATGGGCTTATTAGAAGCGTTAAAAAAGAAGATGATTATATAGATGCAAAAATCAAAAAAGAAAACTATTTAAACTATACAGATAAAAGTATTAGAAAAACAAAAATTTATAAACTGGATGATGAATACAAATCAATTTATAAAAAAAGATTTTTAGAAGTACAAAAGCAAATTGAAGAGTATTTTTCACTAGCTTTAACAACTAGTACAAAAGTGCAAGTTTTAGAGTATTTAAAAGGTTCATTTTATAAAGCTCATAGTGATGATTCAAATATGATTTATAAAGATGATGAATTAGTTGGTTTTAAAAATGTAGCTATAAATAGAAAACTTACAACTGTATTTTTTGCTACATCATGTGAAGACAATGAAGATTTTAATACTTTTAGCGGAGGAGAGTTAGTTTTCAACTTTCTTTATGATGAAAAAGGTGAAGTTATTAAATACAAGCCTAAAGCAGGGGAAATGATTGTCTTTTTAAGTAACCCATTTTTCACCCATGAAGTACTAGAAGTGAAGTCTGGATATAGATTAAGTTTAGTTCAATGGCATGACGCAATTACTTCATAATAGTAACTATTATATAATATTTAGATAGAAAAATTCACATAAAGGTTTACTATGGATATAAATGGATTATCTCATGCTGTACTTTTAGATAAAAATGGTGGTGCAAAGAGTTTATCTTATGATGAAATACAAAACTACACTAAAAGTATGGGCTTACTATGGGTTCACTTTGATTATTCTAGTAAAGAAGCAATTGATTGGATAACAAATAGAAGTGGTATTGATGAAGTAGCTGTTGATGCTTTATTAACTTCTGAAACAAGACCAAGAACTACTATTTTAGATAACTCTATTTTATTGGCTTTAAGGGGAGTTAACCTAAACGCGAACTCTGACCCAGAAGATATGATTTCTATTAGATTATATATTTCAAAAGATTTAATAGTAAGTACTAAAAAAAGAGACCTTCTTTCAGTAAAAGATATTCTAAATAGTTTTGAAAAAAATAGAGGACCTCAAAATAGTTCAGAGTTTTTAATTGAACTAACTGATAGATTAACATCTAGAATGGAAGGAACTATTGATAGTTTACACGATAGGGCAAGTGAAATAGAAGAGATGATTATTGAATCAAGTAACCTTTTCGTAAGAACAGAAATATCAAAGATAAGAAGAGAGGCTATTAGTCTAAGAAGATATCTATCGCCTCAAAAAGAAGCAATGCATAGACTTTATAGTGATAAAGTATCGTGGTTAAGTGAACACGATAAAGTACAGCTAAGAGAGATTACTGACCAGCTAATAAGATATGTAGAAGAGCTTGATTCAATAAACGATAAAGTGACACTAATACAAGAAGAGATATTAAGTAAAATTAGTGAACAAATGAACCAAAGAATGTATGTGCTATCTATTATTTCTGCTATTTTTTTACCACTTGGTTTTTTAACAGGGCTTTTTGGTATAAATGTAGGTGGATTACCTGGAACTGAAAATAAAGATGCTTTTATGTTTTTTACAATAGCTTTAAGTGCAATGGGAGTAGGGTTATTTTATCTGCTTAAAAGAAGTAAGTGGATTTAACCTTTAACTTGAAGGTTTAGTATAAAAATTAAACTTCCAACCCTTGTCTTGGTCATACTTTTCAAGGTTGTAAGTTTCCCATACTTTTATACACTTTTTATTACCTTTTTTAACTCCCTCTTTAGCAAACTGATGAGCTCGTCCAAAGTTAGGAAAGGCACCTTTTCCATTTGCATACATAAAAGCTAGATTACAATGGGCATCTTCATGTCCTTGCTTTGAGGCATATTCAAAATATTTTATTGCTAGTTTATAGTCTTTTTCTACAGCAATTCCAGCAGCTAAAAACTGACCTATCATATTTTGTGCAGGAGCATAACCATCATTTGCTGCTTTTAAAAAAGTATTAAAAGCAAGTTTTTCATTGAAGTAGGGTGACTTTTTTGTAATATATAGTTTTCCTAAAAGGTAGGTTGATTTATGATGATTTAATAAACTACCTTGTTCTAAAAAGGTTTTAGCTGTAGAGATACTTTTTTGTACACCTTTACCTTTTAGATATAAAGTTGCTAATCTATAGATTGATTGAGTGTCATCTCTTTTTGCTAAAACTCTATATGAGCTAAGAGCTTTTAAAACACCTTCTTCCTCTTCTATTTTTTTTACTTCTTCAAAACTAAGACTAAATGCAAAGCTTGTAATTAAAATAGTTAAAATTAGGTATTTCATAGTTACTCTTTATTTAATCTCTTTTTCTATATTAGGATTAAGTGTTGTAGTTATTTCATAAGATATTGTATCATGTATTGTTGCTAATTGTCTAACATCATCAAAAATACAAACTTTATCATCTATAGAATTAATAGAACAGTTATCCATAGAGACTCTACCTAGAATTTGATATCCTTTTGGAGTAGTATATGTTTTTTTGCCATTTAGTCTTAAGAAGCCATCTCCATATCCAATATCATATGTTGATACATTCATTTCACTTTTTGCGGTAAAAATACCACCGTATCCAACTCTTTGACCTTTTGTTATTTTTCTTGTAGAAATTCTATCTGCCCAAAGAGACATTACAGGTTTTAAATTTGGATTATCAAAGATAGAATCTGTATCTAAATAACCATATTGAGCTATACCAACTCGAGCAAAATCTTCATTGAAATTCTTAAATCTAAATAAACCTGAAGAGTTAGCAGAATGAAACTTAGGAATAGGCAAAAAAAGTTTTTCACATGTGTTCACAGCCAAAGTTTTTACTTGCCCAAAAATCTGTTGTTGCCAAAAGAATTCACATGATAAAGTATCAGCACTTCTGTAGTGAGTCATAATTCCAGTCAAGTTTAAATTTTTCCTTAAAGTACCATGAATAGCCTCTTCTAGAGTTTCAAGTGAAATACCATTTCTATGCATTCCGGTATCCACTTTTAGGTGAACATTCGTTTTTTCGGGTACTTTTTCAAGTTGTTCAAGGCTATTCACCACGATGTGAAAAGTATGTGAATAGTTGTGAAAAGTAGTGTCAGCCAAGATTAAGATTTGTTCAAAAAACGTCTCAATTTTCTCAGCTTCTTCACATGTTCTCACAACCGCTTTTGTTATTCCAAACTCTTTGGCCATTGATGCAATTTCAACAAGTCCATGACCATAGGCATTATCTTTTAAAACAACAGCAATTTTATCTTTAGAACCAGCGTGTTCAGAAATTATTTTTAGGTTGTGAAAGTAGTTTTCTTTATTTAAAATAATCTTAGGCAAGTTTTAATCTTCCTTTTCATCATGGAAATAATTATTTAGTAAAATAGCATCTTTTTCATTTAGAACTTCTTTTAGTTCTACTACTGATGCTTCTTTTATTTTTTCAAAACTTCCAAAATATAAAAGTAGTTTTTTAACCTTTGCTTCACCAATACCTTTTATTTGTAATAGTGAAACTTGTTTATCTTCTTTTCTTTTTTGTTTCTTATGAAAGTTTATAACAAATCTGTGGGCTTCATCCCTTTGTCTTTGTATAAATTGTAACCTTTGGTCACTAGGTTTTAGTTTTAAGCTTCTAATTTCACCACTTTTATCTTTATAGTGAACAATATCTTTTGCAGCACCTTTTGCCCTATGAGCTTTGGCATCTACTTTTTCTTTAGCAATTGCTACAATATCAAGGTTCACAGCAGCAGACTGTATAATGTCATAGGCAAGTTTTAGTAAAGTTTCACCTCCATCAATAACCCATAGGTCAGGAGGACTTACTTTTTCAAAGCTTTCAACTCTTCGCATAAGCATTTCCCTCATTTGAGAGTATTCATCTTTTGATTCTAAGTTATAGTGTCTAAACTGTTTTTTATCAAAGGCATTAAGCTCTTCATTCCAAACAACCATAGCTCCAACTGTAGCTTGTCCCATCATATGTGAGTTATCAAAACTCTCTATTATATATGGAAGAGTTTGTAAGTTAAATAGCTCTTTTATCTCTTCATAGATAGTTATTTGGTTTTTAGAAGATTCTATTCTAAGTAGTTCATCGCAGTTATTTAGTGCAATATTCAATAAAGATTTTTTCTTATCTTTTTTAGGATTTACAACTTTTATGTTCCTATCAAATCTCTCTTTTAAAAACTCTTCTATCTCTTCTTTTTCTTCTAACTCTTGTGCAACTAAAATCTCTTTTGGAAGTAGAGGAATTTCATTATTATAGTAATTGATAATTGCTCTTTGGTAAGCCTCGTTTAAATCAATATCTTTATTATCCTCTAAGAAGTCAAGTTTGATAAAGTCATGGGAAGAAGAGGCAAGTTTTCCATCTCTAATAAACATTCTTACAACAACAGCTTTTTTTCTACCAGCTTTTATTGCAAAAAGGTCTAAGTCTTCATTTGAAGCTAAATCAATACCCGATTTGATTTGAGATTTTTCGATTGATTTTATTCTATCTCTTAATTTCATCGCTTCTTCAAATCTAAACTCTTCTGAGTATTGCATCATTCTTTCACTAAGTTTATTGATTAGTTTGTTTTTATTATAGATATATTCACAAGCTTCATCAACTAGTTTTGCATAATCAGCTGTTGTAATTTTACCTTCACAAGGGGCATGACATTTTTTGATTTGATGGAAAAGACAAGCTTCTTTACCTTTAATACAAGATTTCTTTTGAACTAAAGGAACTATTTCATAGATTGAATCAAGCATATCTCTAGCACCAGTTGAGTAGGGACCAAAGTATTTTATATTGTTGTTTTTATGTACTCTTCTTGTTATTTCAAGTCTAGGAAAAAGTTCGCTATTATCTAACATAATATATGGGTAAGTTTTATCATCTCGTAAAAGAATATTGTATTTAGGTTTTAGTTGTTTAATAAGTGAGTTCTCTAAAATAAGAGCTTCATGTTCATTTGGTACAACTATCCACTCTAAAGATACTACTTCTGTAATCATCTTGTAAATACGAGGACCAAGTTTTTCTGCTGGTTGTAAGTTTGGTGTAAATTTAAAGTAAGATTTTACTCTATTTTTAAGAACTTTTGCTTTACCAATATAAAGTAGGTGTCCATCTTTATCAAAGTATTGATAAACTCCTGCTTCATTAGGGAGTTGTTTTAGTTTTTCTTCTAAATTCATTTAGGAATTTTATCTAAAAATAGCTTTATGAAGTAGCCAAAAAGCCACTTCATAGATTATGTTTTAATGGTAGTTTATATAATAAGGTTGTCTTTTGATATTTCTTGAACCAACTGACTCTAATCCTAAGATTTGTTTAGGAGTCATTAAAGGTTTTATATCATTTTTATAAAAGATTTTGAATCCACTATCTGCGATATCAGATTCATTTTGTGAATAAAGGTTGTTATATATTTGAACCTTGATTCCACCTCCACCATGACCATCAATATTATAGATTAACTCAATATTGTCATAGTTTTTAACTAACTCTTTTTTTCTTAACATTCTTTTGTGGAACATATGAACAATCAGTTTTTTCTTCTCTTTTATTCCATTTTCTATTAAGTAGTTGCTAATTAGCTCTTGTGCATCATTTACATCATTTCCAAAAATATGTCCAATAAACTTACCTGGAGGATACTTTCTGTGTTTTGGAATTTTAAATTCTGGGTCTAATGCTAAATGTACATTTTCATATTGTAAGTATTTTAAAACAGGTTTTAATGCTTCAACTGGAGTATAAATTCCTAATTGTAAGTCAATAATTACTGCAAAACCTTCTTTTTGTGCTCTTTTGATATATTTCATCACAGTTCTATCTGGAAGGTTTATAATATAGTCGTTATCTCTACCTGGATCGATAGTTGCTAATCCGTAGATTAAGTGAAATGCTAACTTTACATCAAAGTTTTCACCTAACTCTTTATCGTAGTACTCTTTTTTCTCTCTAAGTTTCTTTACAACATTGTCAATATGACTTTCACCTAAAATTCCTAAAGAAGGAGTATAAGGTCTTCCATAGAAACCTACCATAACTTCACTTTTTACTGCATCTTTTTGAACTACGATTTCTTCTGCTTTTTCAACTTCTGGTGTTATTGTAGTTGTGTTTGCTAGAAGAGGGTGAGTTACAAAAGTAAATAGTGTAATTATAAAAATTAAACTTTTTTTCATTTGCCTGCTTTTTCTAAATAGTTTTTATAGCGAAAGTATATTCAAATATATTAAAAAAAAATTTAAAAATTTGCTTTAAACCAAAGTTTCCAAAAATTTTTACAAATAACTTTATAATTTTTTAGTCTTTTGTAATACTTTTCTTTCACAATTGGAAAATAGGAGCTTAGAAGAATTTTTTCTTCTTGTTTTGAAAAATTATATTTTATACAAAGGGTTGCTAAATCAAAAAATCTATTATTTTTTGAAGCAAATTCCCAGTCAATAAAATAGACCTTATTATTAAAAAGTATGTTCTCTTTATTTAGGTCATTATGAGATAAAACTAAATCCTTTTTTTTATTATTATTTTTTAGTTTTTCAAGGGAATTTTTAATAATTTTTTTTGACTTTTTGTCATCTAATATTTTTTTGTAGTTTATAAACTCTTTTTCTAAACAATAAACTTTGTTCTTGTGTTTTATTTTATGTAGTTTTTTTAAAGATTTAGCAAGGACTTTGATTTGTTTTTTTGAAAGTTTATTTTTATGAGAGCCTTTTATAAAGTGACAAGTCATAAACTTATCACTTAAATAAACTGGCTTTGAAGCGATACCTTTTTTGTATGCTTTATTTTGTATTTTAAACTCTTGTTTTCTATCTATTTTTACTGTATGAGTTTTTTTGAAAACTCTTAATATAAAATCTTTTTTATCTTTTTTTATTTTATAAACTTCATTACAAAGTCCTTGATTCTTTAACTTTTTTACCATCTATAGAAGTTTTAAAATATCCTCTTCTATATCCTTTGGAGTTGTAGCTGAACCAAATCTATCTATTACTTTTCCATTTTTATCAACTAAAAACTTAGTAAAATTCCATTTGATACTCTCTGTTCCTAGTATTCCTGATGCTTCTTTTTTTAAGTATGTATATAGTGGGTCTTCATTTTTTCCGTTTACATCAATCTTTGCAAACATATCAAAATCAACTCCATAAGTTAGCCTACAAAACTGGGCAATCTCTTTATTTGTTCCTGGTTCTTGTCCACCAAATTGATTTGAAGGAAAACCTAAAATCATAAAATCTTTATCTTTATGTTTTTGATATAGATTTTCTAAACCTTCATATTGAGAAGTAAACCCACATTTACTTGCTACATTTACAATAAGTAGTACTTTACCTTTGTATTTAGATAAAGATACTTCTTCACCTTTTATGTTTTTCACTTTTAAATCATAAATACTCATAGTGTTGTCCTTTGCAAATAGAGATACTGATAAAAAAATCATCAAAGAAATCATAGCTTTAAAAAACATCTTAAATCCTTTTTTATTTATTTTAACCTAAATAAATATCTCTTTGTACTTATTTTTTGTTTTAAAATATATTTGTTTTGCCAAAAATCACATCATTGTGATTAACAAACCTATTACATCGTTTCCCTTCTAAAGCCTTGCAAATGTTTTGCCACTTTAAAGAGTGCCCACCATTTTCCCTGCTTAAGTCACCAAATACAAACATCAAAGCATGAGCATATTCGTGGGGTAATACATCATCAATCATATAATCAACACTCTCTTTAAATCTCTTCTTATTTAGAAAGACTACTATTTCTCCTGATTGACTTAAAGTTGCTGCACCAAAAAGATTAGAGGGCATTTTATTAGAAACTCTAATTGGAATCTCTCTTTTTACTCCAAACTTTTGGTAAGCTAACTTTTGCAAATATTGAGTTTTTTGAGTGATTCTATTTTGTGTTTTTTCATTTAAATCGGAAGTTTTAAATTTATATGTGTTGTAGATTGAGTAGATTAAAAAGATTGTTCCTAAAACTGTAACAGTTATAAAAAATAGTTTTAATCTTTGAAGAAACATCTAAAAACCTTTCTTTATGGAAAGGCTTTTAGCAGAACATCTTTATAGTGATTTAGCTGTTGCATAAGTTCATCACCATGGTCATTTATATCTGGATGATATTTTCTTGCAAGCTCTTTATATCTTTTTTTTATCTCTTCTTTTGTTGGGTCACTTGTAAATCCAAAGAACTCTTTTGCCTTTGGAACTTCTCCAAAAGATGTACCTGCACCTTGGAAGTTTCCTCTTCTAAACTGTTCTTGAAAATCATTAAAATCAAAGTTATTTGCACCATTTGCTTGTGAAAAGTCTTGACCATTAAATGTAAATTTAAAGTGTTGACCGTTTCCAGATGAAGCTTCTCTTATCTTCTTTTTAAATTGATAAACTATGTAATAACCAATAGAAACTAGTATAAATAAAATAATTAAAAATGTTCCAAAGTTAGTAAATATTAAATATAAGATTCCAAAGAATATTGCCCATTTAATAAGACTACTTATAAGTTGTGCCAAAATATTAATCCTGTTTTTTGTAAATTTTGTGGGTATTATAGTATTTTATTGTGAAGTATTTGCTTATCGAAAATGTAGATTATAAAAAGGTATGGAAGTCATACCTTTTTATTTAAAGTTTTTTAGAATGATTCCCATTCATCATCACTACTTTTTTCTGCTTTAAAAGTATGATTTGATGCAGGTTTTTCTGTATCTTTGCTTGTAGGTTTAGATTTTATTTCACTAGTATGAGTACTTAGAGTAGCTTTAGAAGAAGGCTTCTCTTTTTTAATACTTACATTCTCTTTTCCAATAAACTCTTTACTTTGTGCATCAGCAACAATCTCTTTTGCAACTCTATCTGTATCTATTGCAATATCATGAGTTTTGTTTGCAATAGAAGCATTCTCTTGAGTCTGTTTGTCTAACTGGTTAATTGCATCATTAATTTGAGTAATACCAGTCTCTTGCTCTTTACTTGCACTTGCAATTTCATTGATTTTTTCAGTTGAGTTACTGATGTTTTCAAGAAGTGAGTTATATCCTACAATCATATCTGCACTAATTGTTTTACCTTCATTTGCTTTTGCAGTTGCATTTTCAACTAAGTCTTTAATCTCTTTTGCTGCTTCAGCTGATCTAGATGCAAGGTTTCTTACTTCAGCTGCAACAACTGCGAAACCTTTTCCTGCTTCACCAGCAGTTGCTGCTTCAACAGCTGCATTTAGTGAAAGGATATTTGTTTGGAATGCAATTTGGTCGATAATAGAAATAGATTCATTGATTAATGTAACTTGTTCTGTAATATCTTCCATTGCAGAAGTAGTTTTTTGTGCAAGGTTTTGACCTTGTTTTGCAGATGAGTTTAAGTCATCAGTGTATTGGTTCATTTGTTGAATATTTTGACCATTACTTACAATTGTACTTGTAATCTCTTCTAAAGCAGCAGCAGTCTCTTCTAAAGAAGCAGCAGCAGAGTTAGCTGAGTCATTTAGCGTATCAACATTTTCAATTAAAATATCAGATGAACTATCAAGAGAAAGACCAATCTCTAAAGACTGCTTTAATAGTTCAGAAATACTATCACCTAAGTTATTTACTCCCGTTGCAAGTTGTTCTAAGTGTGCTTTGATTCCATCTGTTGGAACTTTGTTTCTATAGTTTGAGTTTGAGTATTCACCAAGTACTTTTAAAATAGAGTCAACATTTTTCTCTAAGTTTGCACTCATGTGGTTAATCATTTTTGTTAAATCATTTAATGCTTCATTTGAAGAACTAAGATTGATTTTAGAGCTAAAGTCACCTTGTTCATACTCTGTTAAAATTCTAACTGACTCATCAATGATTTTTCTATCTTGGTCAATATTCTCTTTTGTTCTTTCAATATTTTGATTAACAATTTTTGCCATTTGACCAAACTCATCTTGGTTTTTGTCATTTAATAACTCAACATGGTCTGCTTCATTATTTAAATATTTGAAGAATGAAACTAAACCTTTTTGGAAGTTTTCAAGATTTGATAAGATACTTTTAATAAGTGTTAAAGCCATAACGATAAATATAATTGAAGCAATCACACCAACAATAAGAAGTTGCATAGTTTGAGTACTCTCAGCTTCAGCTCTTTGTTCATTTGCATGAATATTGATTTCATCTAACTCTTTTTCAAGTTGTGTACCAACCGTAACCATCTTTTTCATGTTTTCTAAAATCTCTTGAGTCTCTTGTTCTATTCCATTAGAATAGTCATTGATTCTCTCATTTGCAAAAGCATCAAAAAATGAGATATATTCGTTAGATAAAGATTGAATATCTTTTGTTAGGTCAATGTCTTTTTTAATTTCTAATCTTTGAAGAAGCTCTGCTGATTGTTTATCTAAAGTAGAAAATGATTCTCTTACTTTTTGAGCATTGTCATTTGTAGGAACTCTTAGAAATTGATATACTGTGATTCTAGCAGTTAATACTTGCTGAATCATTTCATCAGTTATTTTTGCATTTGTACCTTTTGTTTTAAGTACACCGTTATAATAAGTATAAATACTACCCGCAATCACTGTTATAACAAGAAATAAAATTGGTAAAACCAATAATTTAACTTTTGTTGAAACATTTGAAAACATTAACGTCCTTTTTAAGTTTTAGTCACATTTGTAACAATTATCATAATAATATAATATTATAATAAATATCTTTCTTAAATAATTATATAAGGACGTTTAAATCGATTCCTTAAGCTCTAAATAAAATTTGGTACCTTCATCTTTATTTTTAAAATATATCTTACCTTTTTCTTGATTTGTAATAATTTCATAACTCAAATATAGACTAATTCCTGTGCCTACAGCTTCATGTTTTGTAGTAAAATAAGGGTCAAATACTTTTTCAGCATACTCTTGAGGTATTCCTCCTGCATTATCATAAATAGCTAATAAAACATTACCATTTTTCTTTCTTTTTATTGTGATAATTATTCTTTTTTTCTTAGGGTTGTTTTTTATAAGTGCATCTTTTGCATTATTTAGAATATTTAAAACTACTTGGATTAAGTCTCCTGTATGTATTGATACAAAAAGGTTTTCTTTTTTAAACTTTTTGATAATTTCAATTCCTTCATCTTCAAAACTTGCTTGAACTATTTCAATTATCTCATCTACTTTTTTCTGTAAACAAATAGTTTTCTTTTCATCTTCTTGGTCTTTTACAAACTCTTTAAACTTGTCAATTGTTTTAGATAAGTATTGAACTTGCTCACTAATAGATTTTGTATATAACTCAAAACTTTTATCATCTAATTTTCCCATCTCTTTATGCAAGATAAGTCCACTTGAACTTGTAGAAATGACATTTAAAGGTTGTCTCCATTGGTGGGCAATATGTGCAAGCATTTCAGTAATAGCTGCCATTTTTGATTGTTTTAGAAGGGAGATATCTTTTTTTCTATTTCTTTTTATCTCTAAATCAACTCTTCTATCTAGTTCATTATTGATTTTTTTTAGTTTTTCATTTGCTCTTTTTTGTAAGTAAAATAAGTAGAAAATTAAAGATATACCAAAGAAAGTACAAATAAATAAAATAACTATATCTTTAAACTCTTTATTAATAAAACTATCACTTTTGCAGATAAATAAAACTGCAACAACTTCTTTATTTATGGGGTTTTTTATAGGAATAAAAGTTTTTATAATATTGTATTTTTCAAGGAAAATAGAAAAAGGTTCCCCCTCATAGATTTTTTTAGTTAGTTGTTTAGTATTATTTTTAATAAGTAAAGGCTTGTGATAAGATACAATCTCTTTTTCATAATAAAACTCTTTGTATTGACTTTGAAGATAGTTAGATTTTTCATCTTCAAATAGTTTTTTATCTACTACATCTTTTTTGATAAGAAAGTGAGAATTTTTGTTGTAAGTCTCTTTTATAGCCTTTATCATTGCAAGGGAGTTAAAAGATATCTCTACACTTCCAATATGCATATTTCTAAAAAACAGAGGATAAATAAATCTAAAGCCATTGAAGATTCTCCCTTCTTCAAAACCATGGATATATTTTTTGTTTTGGTTTACATATCTAACAGTTTCACTTATGTGAGAGAGATTGTCACCATATTTTTGAGGTCTATGCATTCTTAAAAAAGAATCATTATTTGGTAGGTGAAAGTGTAGTTGTCTTAGATTAAAAGCTTTTAGTTTGTAGTACTTTTCTTTTAGCACTTCATATAACTCTTTTCTTATCTCATCTCTTTGCTCTTTATTTGAAAGGTAAGCATCTTTAAAAATAGTAAGTATTTTATTTGTATTGATTTCTGATTGAAAAATCAAATCAGCTATTTGTTTGTTTCTGTCATATACAGCTTTGTATTCTGAAAAGCTTTCTTTAGTAGTTTTTTGAAAGTGATTTTCTATTGTTTTTTGGTAATTAAAATAAAATATTGTAGTTATTGTTAGTAAGAAGAAAATATAAACAAAAATAAACCGAGTAACTATTGACTTGTTCATGGTAAATCTTTCATAGTATTTCATTTGTAACTAAAGTATAACATATAATAATATCATTTAGATAGCATTTGTTGTATAAATACTAGATATCTCTAAAGCTTCAAAGTTAGATATATGATTTTAATAAAATATTAATAATTATAAAGTATGATTATATTATAATAGATTAATGTAATATAGGGAATTTATATGGATTATGAAGAGTTTGAAAAAGCTGTTGATCTTTTTGGAATTTTAACAGGAACTTCAAAAAAAGAGTTAAAACAAAAATATTTAAAGTTGTCAAAAAAGTTACATCCTGATATGCCAGAAGGAAGTGATGAAAAGTTTCAACAACTGCAAGAGTCATATGAACTTTTGAATACATATATTGATTCCTTCAGGTATTCATTTGATGAAGAAGAGTTTAAAGCTCAGTTTCCTCCATTTACCAACTATAAAAACTGGAACAAATAATAAGGAACTTGTATGAATGATATTAGAAATGCAAAAGAGTTGATATTAAGTACTTTAGTTGCTGACTCATACTCTTTAGGGTCACATTGGGTTTATGATGAAAAACAGTTATTAAATCTTGATGTAGATTGGAATGAGTTAAATGATGCAAAAGCTTTATGGCACAAAGGTAGAAAAGCAGGTGAGTTTACTCATTATGGCGACCAAATACTTTGGTTATATAATTTCTTACAAAACAAAGAAACATTTGATGTAAATGAGTATACAAAATACTGGTTTGACAGGATGCAGTGCTACAATGGCTATATTGATGGTGCATCGAGAGATACTTTAGCAAATATCAATGAAGGTTTATCTCCTACAGGTTCAGAATCAACTGATTTATCAGTAGTTGGAAGAGTTGCTCCATTGTTACTTGTATCAAAAGATAAAAAAGAGTTCTTAGAAAACGTAGAAAACTTTGTACAAGTAACTCACAACTCAAATGAAGCTTTAATTGCTTCAAGATTCTTTGCAAAACTTTTAGTTGAGGTTTTAGAAAGAAAAGAGATTTTAAAAGCTATTGAAGAGTTAAAAGAAGAGTTTGACTCAAAGTTCCAAGGCTATATAAATAGTGGACTTGCTTCAAAGACAGAAGATACCTCAGTAGCAATCAGAAACTTTGGACCTGCTTGTGATATAAATGGTGGTTTCCAAGGTGTGATACATCTTTTAAGTAAGTATGACAATCTAAAAGATATGCTTGTTTGCAATGCAAAAGCAGGTGGGGAAACAAGTGCAAGAGCAATGATTGCAACACTTATCTTTATGGCACAAGAAGATAAAAAACTAACTCAAATACCACCTTCATGGTTAAGTATTAGAGCAACAATTATATAAAAAGAAAAGGACACGGATGAGAAGATTTATGCGATTTTTTCAAGATAAATTTTATATAGAGATTCTTTTTGCATCAGTACTATTTTTAGCTGCAATGGCTTTAGATATGATGTTAGAGTTTATAATCTATATGCTGTATTTTATTATCTATCTTGAAATCGTAAGGGCAGTGGTAAACTATATCAGAGAACAAAGGGTTGTTATCTCTTTTTTAGTTGATGCATTTATTATCTTAGCTTTAAGGGAGCTAATAGTAAATCTAGTGAAAATCAACAATGAAAAGATAGATTCTATTGAAGCACTTTGGGCAAGTAGTTTAAACTATAATATTATGATTATCTCTGGGGTAATTATCTTCTTATTTGTAGTAAGGTATTTATCTATTAAAACTGCACCAAAATATCTTATTGACAAGATGAAAAAACAAAACAGTAGTAAATGATAAACTATCACGAACCTGTATATAGACCTCCTGCAGAGGCAAATTCAATAATCATACAAGTTACACTTGGTTGTTCATACAACAAGTGTAGCTTTTGCTCTATGTATGAAACAAAAACTTTCCAAACTAGAAATTTAGACGAAATATTTAAAGACATAGATAGTATGTCTGTTTACTCTGACGAAAGAAGAGTATTTTTAGCAGATGGTGATGCATTAGCTTGTGATACTTCTTTTTTAGTTGAGGTTTTAACTTATCTAAAAAAGAGTTTTCCAAAACTTCAAAGAGTCTCTTCTTATGCAAGTCCTTATAACCTTTTACAAAAATCACAAGAAGAGTTAAATCTTTTAAGAGAGCATGGTTTATCTTTGGTTTATTATGGAATTGAAAGTGGAAATCATGAGTTACTAAAATATGTAAATAAACCTATGAATCCTGACAAAATGGTAGAAGGTCTAAATAAAGCAACAAAAGCAAATATGAAAATATCAGCAACTCTTATCTTAGGGCTTGGTGGTAAAAATCTATCAAAAGAACATATTGAAGATAGTGCAAAACTTATCAATAAATGTGAACATATTAACTATCTATCTACTTTGCAGCTTGGACTTACAAGTACAAAAGAGGATAACTTTTTCAAAAGATTTGAGAAGAAAAATAGTGAGTTTGTTTTTTGTGATGATAAAGATATGTTAGAAGAACAAAGAAGCTTGATATCTTTAATCAATCCTAAAAAGCCTATTGTATTTAGGTCTAACCACGCTTCAAATGCCTTACCTTTAAAAGGAACACTTCCTAGAAATAAAGAGGATTTAATAGGGACATTGAGCCTAGCAATAGAAGACTCTTCTATGCTAAGACCAATGTTTTTAAGAGGTTTTTAGTTCATATCAGGTTTTGGAGTTTTTGAACTACTCACTGGTAACTGAGGATATGAAATATCTGGTTTATCACCTGTAAGAGCTTTTAAGAAAGTAGTAATCTTTTTAGACTCTTTATCAGAGATATTGATACCAAGTTGTACAGAACCCATCTCTTTTACTGCATCTGCAAGTGACCAAATAGCTCCATTATGGAAATATGGTGCTGTCTCTTCGATGTTTCTAAGTGTTGGTGTTTTTACCATACCATTTTTATCACCTTGGAATCCACCTAAAGAAGCAAATTTATATTTTTTTGCTACTTGGAATGGTTGCATTGTTCCACCTAAACCTATGTCATTGTGGCATGATACACAGCCTTTGTCCACAAATAGATTTAAACCTTCTTTTTCAGCAGGAGTTAGAGCATCTAAATCTCCATGCATAAACTCATCAAATCTTGATGGAGTAACTAATGTTCTTTCAAATACTGCAATTGTATCTGCAATAAGTTTGAAGTCGATTTTTACATCATCACCATAAGCATCTTTGAACTCTTCAACATATGCTGGCATAGAAGTAACTCTAGCTTCAACTAAACTTTTCGGTGCTGCCATTTCTGGTCCAGCTTGAATAGGTCCTTGTGCTTGGTCTTCTAAGTGAGGACTTCTTCCATCCCAAAACTGCACTTTGTTTAAAACTGAGTTATAAACAGTTGGTGAGTTTAAGTGAGCTGGATTTGGTGTCCACTTATGTCCTACAGCTGCTGCTACACCATCAGCTCCACCCATACCAAGGTTGTGACATGTATTACATGAAATAAGACCACTTTTTGATAGTCTTGGTTCAAAGTATAACTTCTTTCCTAACTCAACTTTCTTCTCAGTAATTGGGTTGTTGGGGTCATCTACAAGTTTTAAAACTTCTAATTGACTTTGAGGTATTGCTTTAACACCTGCTTTTTTAACTTTGTTTATAAGTTGCATATCACTTGAAGCGAATGCACTTACACCTACTAACGCTAAACTTAAAACTACACTTTTAGTTTTCATTATTCTCTCCTTTTAGTAGATAAATAAAATCATAGGATAATTTTTATTAATTGAAAATTAAAATAAATAAAATATCTTTATTATTGAATAAAATTAATCTTTTATTAAGTTAAGTAATTTGTAATGATATTTTTATAATGAATTTATTTATATTTTATTAGCGGGTTATTTCTTGAAATAGGAAGAATTTTATTTTAGGGTATTATTATTTTTTATATATCCCAAAAAAGTGAGGTACAGGAGGTTCCTGCGTATCATCATAGGCTAAAAAGCTTACTTCAGTAAGCTTATCAAGAGTGACAAATTCGTCCATTTCTGATTTTGATAAGGGAAGAGGAATTACATCTAACATAGTTCCTTCTTCTCTACTTCTACATGATACTAAGATATATCCATCTTTTGCTAAAAGAGAACTCATAGCTTTTCTTGCTTTTTTTCTATATTGGTCAGGCAATACTTGAATAGTGTTACACTCATAAACTACATCAAAACTTTCAAACCAATCTTTTGGATAATCAAAAAGGTCAGCAACTATATAAGATACTTTAGATTTAGGAAATCTTTTTTTGCATAAATTTATTGCAGTAGGGGAGATATCAAAAGCAGTAACTTCAAAACCAAAAGAGCTTAAAGCTTCTGCATCATCTCCAACTCCACAACCAATTACAATAGCTGTTTTATTTTCTTTTGTGA
The DNA here is from genome assembly GCF_004116455.1 of Arcobacter sp. F155. Taxonomy (NCBI): domain Bacteria; kingdom Pseudomonadati; phylum Campylobacterota; class Epsilonproteobacteria; order Campylobacterales; family Arcobacteraceae; genus Arcobacter; species Arcobacter sp. F155. The sequence continues at coordinate 342,579 of NZ_PDJU01000002.1, read as the reverse complement.
TTTTTTGTTCTTTTAACCAAGAGATTAAGTAAGGGCTTGGTTCTAAATCAGCCCAAAAAACTTCTTTATAGTCGCCATTTGCACTTTGGTAGATTTTATCAAACCAGCCAGTAGGGTTGTCATTTTCTTGGAAGACTTTTACCATCTTTTTATATTCTTCAGGTGAAAAAGTTTCTTTTTTTAGAAAGTCTAAGTCTTCCATTTTGTATCCTTACAGTTCTATCTCTAAAGCAACAGGGCAATGGTCACTTCCCATTACTTCTGCCATAATATAGGCATTTTTGATACTATCTTTTAAGTCTTCACTTACATAGAAATAATCAATTCTCCAGCCAACATTATTTGCTCTTGCATTTGCTCTATAACTCCACCAGCTATATGAATCTTTCATATCACCATTTATATGTCTAAAAGTATCAATATAACCATGGGCTAAAAACTTATCAATCCATTCTCTCTCCATAGGTAAGAATCCAGAAGTCTTTTCATTTGCTTTTGGTCTTGCTAGGTCGATTTCTCTATGAGCAGTATTTACATCACCACATACGATGATAGATTTTCCTTCTTTTTTTAGGTTTTCACAATGCTCCAAAAATCTATCGTAAAACTCCATTTTATATGTAAGTCTTTCTTCTTTTGATTGTCCATTTGGGAAGTATACATTAAAGTAAGCAATCTCTTTATCCCCAAGTTTAAAGTGAGCTTCGTTGATTCTTCCTTCATCAAGTATATCAACAGTCGGGCAGTTACAAGTAAAGTGTGGCTCTAAATCAGTAAAAAGTGCAACACCACTTCTTCCTTTTATAGCTGAACTTGATACATGAAGATTTTTATAGTTTTTATCAAAAATAGTTTCTGGGATTTGCTCTGCTTGTGCTTTTGTTTCTTGTAATCCAAGAATATCAATACTTGCATCATCTACCCATTTAAGTGCTTCTTTTTTATCAACTGCTCTAACACCATTTACGTTCCATGAAATAAATTTATAATTTTGTTTCGACATATAGTTCCTTTATTTTTTAAGAGAGTTTAAAAAGATAGTTAGTTGAGACATGCAGTCTTCATAGTTTTGTGAATCTTTTGATTTTTTGCTAAGAAGAATAGCTCCTTCTAAAGTAGCTATTATAAAAGTAGCGCACTGTTGTATATTTGTATTTTCTTTTAATTGATTGTTTTTAAGTGCTTTATTAAGTGCATCTATAAATAGATTTTTCCAGTTTTGAAGTATTTCTTCTAAAACTAAAGCGAAGTCTTCATCTTGGTCAAAAGACTCTTGCATCAAGTTTCCAAAGGCACAACCATTTGTTAAATCCCAACTTTTAGTATCTAACAAAATAGATGTTAAGACAGAGATAGTATCCTCTTTTTCATCTATTAGTGGTTTCCATTTTCTTTCTATTCTTGTTTGTTGTTGCTCTTTTATCATAGCAAGTACCATCTCTTTTTTTGAAGAGAAGTAGTGGTACATAGCTCCTTTTTTTACTTCTGCACGATTTAAAATATTTGCTAGTGAAGCTCCGTTGTAGCCTTTTGTAAAGACTTCTTCAAAGGTAGCTTCTATCAATTTCTCTCTTACCGTACTCATTAAACCTCTTATGAATTTTTCTGTATTATATCCAATATTGTTTGAGGTTCGCTTCGTTTAGTATAATCTTCATCTATGAAACTGTAGATTATTTCTTGGTTTTTATTTATGATATATGTTGCTGGCATCGGCAGTTCGTATGAGTCCTCTTTATTTGAACTTTCAATATCTATTCCAAAACTTTTATAGATAGGTCTTAATTCTTCAGCAAGAGAAAATACTAGTCCATACTCTTTTGCAACCTTGTTTTCTTTATCACTTAAAACCTCAAATGCTAACTCATTTTTCTCTTTTGTTGAAAGAGATGAATCAGGAGTTTGTGGAGAAATAGCTATGATTTTTGTATTTAATTTTGCAAGTTCTTCATTGATAGTTTGTAAAGCTTTTAGTTCTAAATTACAATAAGGGCACCATTGACCTCTGTAGAAGTTTATTACTACAAACTCATTGTTTTCTAAAGCTTTTTTTAGTGAAACATGTTTATTAACTGCATTTGGTAGTTCAAAGTTGATTGCTTTGTCACTTACTTTTAGTGCATCTTTTGAAAGACTTAATCTTTTTAACTCTTCCGTTGCATCTAACATAATTTTTTGAATATCTTCTGGAACTTTCTCTTTAAAAGCTTCTTGGTATTTTTTGATTTCATCTAATAATCTAGACATGATTTTTTCCTTTTAAAATAAAACCGACCAGTTGGTCTGTTGAAATATTAACAAGATTTTTCAATCTTGTCAAGAACTTTTAAAAAAATTATTTTTCTATTTTGATAGTTGGTTGTTTTGGTTTAGAAGGTTCTTTAGGTTTTTTTATTGTTAAGTCTTGTAAAGAGTTAAGACCTTTTTGATTTGAAAAGTGTGATGAGTTTCCAAGTAGTTTATCACCTTTTCCGCCATGCATATCGATTTTACCTTTTTCTTGGTTGTAGTAATTGTTTGCAAACAGTGATGTACAAAGAAGTGCTACAAAAATACTAAGCTTCACTTTTTTTCCTTTTTAAGTTTTTAGCCATACCATAAAGCGTGATTAGTATCCAAAATACTTCAATAATAAATGAACCTAAGTTAAAATGCACACATAATGATATGAATAACAATATTGCACCAACTAGGTTTAAAACCTGATAAGGTAGAGAACTTATAGTATATTTATTAGTTTGTAGTAAAAAATATGCCAATACAACAAAGAGCATTCCTACAAATCCTATAAACTGATATATATCCATTTCCAAATTATTTTACCTTTAATTTTAAGTTTGAGTGTGGTATTTTACTAAAAATTATTTATAAAGATATTAGAGATGTCACAAGAGATTTTGCTGGGAATTATTACCTTTTTTACATCTACTATTGCAGGGGTTGTTGGTCTTGGTGGAGGAATGATTTTGATCGCTATTCTTCCTTCTTTTTTACCCATAAATGCTTTAGTTCCTGTTCATGGTTTGACACAATTAAGTAGTAACTTAAGTCGTGCAGTTTTTGGATATAAAGATGTAAAAGTAGAAGTTATACCTAAGTTTTTGATTGGTTCACTTGCTGGTGTATCTTTTTTTGCTGTTATTTTGTATTTTGTTTCATTAACATACATTCCTCTTTTTATAGGAATTTATATTTTGCTTTCCCTATGGAGTCAAAAGTTTAATGAGAAAATCAAAAAATTTGAAAGTTATTATTTAATTGGTTTTATTCAAAGTGGTTTTTCTATTGTTGTTGGTGCTACTGGACCACTTGCAACTACACTTTTAGTTAAAGATTACAATGACAAACACACAGTTGTAGCTACTGCTGCTGCTTTGATGAGTATTACTCACTTGCTTAAAGTTTTTGCTTTTATGATTTTCGGGTTTATATTTTTTGATTATATTGGTATCTTAGTTGCCATGATTATAGGAGCAGTTGCTGGAAGTTATGCAGGAACAAAACTAAGAGATAAAATAGATGGTAAAAAATTTATGTTAGCATTAAAAATTATCTTATCACTTATGGCTATCAAGCTTGTTATTTTTGTATTTATGTAAAAAGAGGACACATGTTAAAAGGAATTATTACACTATTATTTTTTCAATTTATAGGTGAATGTATTGCTAAACTTTTTGATTTATTAGTACCAGGACCAGTTATTGGTATGGTTTTATTACTTATTTTCTTAATCATTAGAAAGGCTAGTTTTCCAAGCCTTGACAATGCAGTTTCAATTCATTTAAGATATTTACCTATGTTATTTATTCCTGCTGCGATGGGAATTATTACGCAAGTTGATATTATCTCAAAAGAGTTTTGGGCTATTACAGTTTCACTATTTGTAGGAACAATTATTGCATTAGGTTTTTGTGCTAAATTAATGGATTACTTAACAATCAGACAGGAGAATAAAAAATGAATATAGATGCACTTATACAGTACGTTACAAACACTCCTCTTGTATGGTTGTTATTAACTTTAGGTTCATTCAAAATTGGAATTATTGTTTATGAAAAGTTTGATAAACACACACTTTTACAGCCAATTATTATCACATATTTAATTATTATGACAGCCCTTATTACCACAGGGGTTTCTTATGAAGAGTATTTTAAAGGAGTTGAGATTATTCACTTCTTTTTAGGTCCTGCAACGGTTGCATTAGCACTTCCTTTATATAAGAATTTAAAGCATATTAAGTCGCTATTTTTCCCAATATTTATTACACTAGTTGTAGCAGGGACATTTACTATTGCAATTGCAATTGCTTTATTGTGGGCTTTAGATGCGCAACTTCCAACGATGTTGTCAATGACTACAAAATCAATCACAGCTCCAATTGCAATTATTACATCTGAGCAAATTGGTGCAATACCTTCTTTAGCAGTTGGTTTTGTGATTATTACTGGAATTATTGGGGCACTTTTAGGAACAGCTATTTTTAAACTTTTAAAAATCAAACATGATACTTCAAAAGGTTTTGCCCTTGGAGTAGTTTCTCATGGTATAGGAACTGCAAGAGCTATTGAAATCTCTGAAAAAGCAGCAGCCTTTGGGGCTTTAGCTATGGGACTAACAGGAATATTAACAGCAGTTTTTCTTCCTTTAGTTGTACAACTTTTTAAATAGATGGGAAAGATATTTAAATCACGTGTAGCTTTGCTATACATTATGTCTATATCTATGGTTTTCTCTTTTTCTGCATGGATGAGCCTGCTTAATAACTTTGTTATTGAAGCAGCTTCATTTGATGGAAGCCAAATAGGGATTTTACAAAGTTTAAGAGAGATACCTGGATTTTTAGCTTTTACAGTTGTATTAGTGATAATATTTGTAGCTCAACAAAGACTTGCATATATCTCTATGATGATGCTTGGTGTTGGGGTTTTATTAACTGGGTTTTATCCTTCTGCACTTGGGCTTTATATTACAACAGTAATTATGTCTATAGGTTTTCATTATCTTGAAACTTTAAATCAGTCATTAGCCTTGCAATGGCTAAGTAAAGAGAAAGCACCTATTATTTTAGGAAAGATAACTGCGGCTAAATCTTTTACTTCACTTGTAGTTTTTGTACTTATTTATGTGATGATGAAGTTTTATTCTGTAGAGTATAAATATGTTTATGCCTTTTTTGGTGGAGTAACTTTAGTTGTTGGTATTATCTCTTGGATGGCATTTGAACATTTTAAAGATGATGTAGTTCAAGAAAAGAAAATCACACTTAAAAAAGAGTATTGGCTTTTTTATGTTCTAACTTTCTTTGCAGGAGCTAGAAGACAAATCTTTATTGTATTTGCAGGATTTTTACTTGTAGAAAAGTTTGGTGTAGATGTTCATAATATGGTTGCACTTTTATTTATAAACTCTGTTTTAAATATGTATTTTGCTCCAAAAATAGGAAAATTTATTGTTAAATTTGGGGAGAGAAATACTCTAAGATTTGAGTATATTGGACTTATGCTTGTATTTGTTTCATATGCTTTTGTTGAAAATCTTTATGTGGCATATTTTCTTTTTATAATTGATCATATTCTGTTTTCTATGGCAATTGCTCTTAAAACATATTTTCAAAAAATTGCTGACCCAAAAGATATCGCAAGTGCAAGTGCTGTGTCATTTACTATAAATCACATTGCAGCAGTATTTTTACCTGCTCTTTTAGGATTAGTTTGGCTTTATTCTACTTCTTTAGTATTTATTATTGGTGCAAGTATTGCTTTACTATCTTTTTCTTTATCATTTTTGATACCAAGGCATCCCGACCAAGGTGTGGAAACTACTTTAAAACAAAGATAAAAAGAGCTTATTTTTTTAGAAGCTTTAAAAGTAAGCTTCTAAAAAGCTCTAACTCTTCTTTATTTAGTTCAGAAAAACACTCTTCTTCAAAGTTTAAAACATCTTTCATAACTTTGTCGTGAGTCTCTTTTCCTAAAGAGGTTAGTTGTACTAATTTACTTCTTTTATCAAACTCATTTTCAAGTCTAATAATATAGTTTTTCTTTTCTAACTTTTTTAGAACCTTTGTTATTGCTCCACCAGTAAAAAGAAGTCTTTCGTATAGTTTTGTAGGTGAAAGAATATGTTCATCATTTTCACTCATTCTTAAACATGATAATACATCTAGTTCACTATGAGTTATTTGATATTTATCTTCTTCTAGTTTTGTTACACCACCAAACATTTTGTTGTAAAACATATAAAAAGGAATAGTTACATTTGATATTTCATTATATGTTTCTGGTGACTTTTCTTTATTTCTTTGAATGTCTTTTTCTAAATCTTTTATTTTCATAGGGTGATTATATACAAACTCTAGTTAAATACAAGTATTTTAAAAGTATTTTACTAGTAAAGTAAATTAAGTTTTAAAATGATATTATTCAAAAAAAAGAAAAAGGAAACAAATGAAAAGAGGACTACTTGTAGTTTTTTCGATGCTTTTATTTATATCAAATAGTTTAATAGCAAAAGAAAATGAACTAACATATAAAGTTCATAGAGCAGGGGAAGATGGATTTAATCTTGCTTCTGTTTTAGTTTTAGGGAAAAAAGAGGCTGTATTAATAGATGCACATTTTACAAAAGCGGATGCACATAAAGTTGTAGCACAAGTTTTAAAAAGTAAAAGAGAACTAAAGAAAATCTATGTAAGTCATGGTGACCCTGATTATTATTTTGGTTTAGAAGTTATTACAAAAGCATTTCCAAAAGCTAAGATATACGCTACTAAACAAACTGTTGCACATATAAAAAAGACTTATCAAGATAAGTTAAACTATTGGGGTCCAAAGCTAGAAAACAATGCTCCTTCATATGTATTGATTCCTTCTATTTTAGAAAAAGACTTTATAGAGTTAGAAGATAAAAAATTAAAAATTATGAATTTTAACTCAACAAGGTCTTATGTTTATGTACCAAGTATAAAAGCTATTTTTGGAGGTATTAATATTACTGATAAAGAGCATTTATGGATGGCAGATACTTCTACTAAAAAAGAAAGAGAACAGTGGTTAAAAGTTTTAAAAGATATGAAGAAACTTGAGATAAAAACTGTTATTCCTGCCCACTCAAAAGAGGGAAGTAAAAATGATATAAGTGCTATTGAGTTTTCTATAAAGTATCTTGAAACATATGAAAAAGCTGTATCAAAAGCAAAAAACTCAAAAGAGCTAATCTCTATAATGCAAACTATTTATCCAAAGTTAGATAAAGATAGTTTTTCTTTAAAGCTAGGTGCGCAAGTAGTAAAAGGAGAAGTAAAGTGGTAAATCCACTTTCTTCTTAATACTCAAGAGTTTTTAAGTACTCAGCTATTTTAGGGACATTGTCTTTTCTACAAATAAGACAAGTAGGAATATAAGCTGTCTTTTTATCTAGTTTTGTGATTTTTAAGTCTTTGCTAAAGCCTAATTTATCAACTAAGTTTGTAGGAAGTAAAGTTTTTCCCATACCAGATTTTACACAAGCTAAGATTGTCTCTAAACTACCAAATGCAAGTGATTTTTCTATATCTTCACCTTTTTGAATATAGTAGTTTTTTAAAAACTCATCATAAGCACAACCCTCTTTAAAGGATAAAATCACATTTGGACAAGCTTCATCTTGTGGTTCTAAGATGGCTATTTCTTCCTCAAGTTTTTGTAAAACCATAAGCTCTTCGTGGTTTGGTTCTCCACTTATAAAAGCGATATCAACTTTATAGTTTAAAATCATTTGTATCACATCTCTTGTTGTTCCAGTTAGAAGTTCAAGTTGAATTTTTGGATAGTCTTTATGAAGTTTCATTAAAAATGAAGAGATTCGAACTGCTGCATTACAATCTGTTGAACCAACTACAAGTTTTTTTTGATACTGCATATTTTGCATATCTAAGACTGCATTTTCTACTTTTTTTACTATTTCAACTGCGTGTTTATAAAGCTTTTCTCCCTCATAAGTTAGAACTACACCTTTAGGAACACGATGAAATAGTGAGTAGCCAACTGATTTTTCAAGTTGTTTTATTCTTGATGTAACATTTGATTGAGCAAAGCCTAGTTTTTTTGCAGCTAAAGTAATACTTTGTTCTTGGGCAACTGCTACAAATACCTTTAATAAATTTGAGTCCATCACTTTTCCTTATATCATTAATCACGATTTGATATTTGACACATCATCATTTTTAGTGATATTATACACAAAAGTTTTTAAAAAGGGAAAAGAAACTTATGAATATTAATTTACTGGATAGAAATAGTAATCCAGCAATTATCTTAGCAGGAATACTTGCTTTAATAGTAGGAGTTGGAGTTGCAAGATTTGTATTTACTTCACTTCTTCCTCCTATGTTAGATGATTTTCTAACGATTACTTTTGCAGGAGTATTAGCTTCAATTAACTTTGTTGGTTATTTGGGTGGTTCTATTTTTGCAATCTTTATTAAAGATATCAATACAAAAGTAAAGTTTTTTAGATTTGGAATATTTTTATGTCTAGTTACTACTTTAGTATTAGGTATAAGTTCAAATGAAACTTTATGGGCTATTTCAAGGATAGTTGCTGGTTTTGGTGCAGCTATGGCACTTGTTGTTGGTTCGGCAATTGTTATGACAAAACTAAAAATGGATAATAAAACAAAAGCTATGGGAATCCACTTTAGTGGTATTGGTTTTTCTGTTTTTGTAACGGATTTAATTGTAAGAGCTGTGTTTGCTTATGAAGGAAGTTGGAGAGATGCTTGGATAGTGTTAACTATCTTTGGTTTTATAGCTTCAATGTATTCTATGTATATTTTATCTTTTGATAAAGAGTTAAAACAAAACGTAGTAAAACACAAGTTTGATAAGTCTTTATTTTCACCTTTTGTGATTTTACTTATTATTGCATACTTTACAGAAGGTGTAGGTTTTGTTGTTCAAGGAACATTTTTACCTGATATTATTAATTCACTTGAAGGTTTAGATGGTTATGGAAGTTTTACTTGGACTTTAGTTGGACTTGCTGGTATTCCATCTTGTATTATTTGGATGACATTAGCAAATAAGTTTGGAAGTGTGAATATTATTATAATAGCTATGCTTTTACAAGTAGTTGGGATACTTATTTCGGCTCTTACAACAAATGTTTATTTAAACCTTTTTTCTGGGGTTTTATATGGTGGAACATTTGTAGGACTTGTAGCACTTTTTATGAACTTAGGTGGAAAACTAGCTGGAAGTAATCCTGTTATTTTGATGGGAGCTTTAACAACAGCTTATGGAATAGGGCAAGTTGGTGCGCCACTTTATAGTGTAAAGTTAATTGAGATTTATGGAAACTATTCAAATGCACTTTATGTAACAGCAGCAATTGTTTTAGCAGGAGTTGTACTTTTATTTGTAGCAAAGAAGTTTGCAACGCAAGAACAAAGTAGAATATAAAAGAATAAAGGAAAAAAATTATGCCAATAATAAATGTAAAAATGACACATGAAGATGGTGGAGCAACAAAAGAACAAAAAGAACAATTAGCTCAAAAACTTACTCAAGCCTTTGTAGATGTTTTTGGTAGAGGTGAGAAAACTTGTGTTGTAACTATTGATGAAGTATCTACTGATAATTATGCAATTGGTGGAAAAACAATCACAAATATTAGAAAAAATAGCTAAATTTTTATCTAGGATTTTAAAAATATCCTAGGTATTTATGGTTTTTGTATACAAACTGTATAACTCTTTCTGACATCTCATCTAAAAAAGTATGTAACTCATCAAGAAATGTTTTTTGAGCATATGCGCTATTAGTCATTGCCATACCTTATCCTTTTTTACTTATGTTTAGAGTATTTTAAAATAGTAATTATTAAAAAAACATATAAGTTACAATTTACTTTAATAACATAAATCACACTTTTACCCCTCTTTGGCATGTTACAATTTTCACACATTTAAAGGAGAAAAAATGTTAGCTGAAATAAATGACTTTTTAAATAACCTGATTTGGGGTAATATTCTAATATATTTACTTCCTGCTTTAGGTATATTTTTTACAATAACATCAAGATTTGTTCAATTTAGATATTTCTTTAAGATGTTTAATGTATTAAGAGATACAGTTCACGATAAAGAAGGACATATTAGTTCTTTTCAAGCTTTAATGTTAAGTGTTGCTGGACGTGTTGGTGGTGGTAATATTGCTGGTGTTGCTGTTGCTATTACACTTGGTGGACCAGGTGCAGTATTCTGGATGTGGATTATTGGTCTTATTGGAATGAGTACAAGTTTCTTTGAGTGTTCATTAGCTCAACTATATAAAGAAAAAGATGGGGAAGACTCTTGTGTATACAGAGGTGGACCAGCTTATTATGTAACAAAAGCATTAGGTCAAAGATGGCTTGGTGTTATTATCTCAGTTTTACTAATGATTACTTTCGGGTTTGCATTTAATGCAACTCAATCTTTTATTATCTCAACTTCTTTTGAAGCATCTTTTGATATTCCTACTTGGATTACAGGTGGAATTGTTACTTTAGTTTTTGCAATTGCTATTTTTGGTGGTGTAAAAAGAATTACTAGATTCTCAGAAGTTATTGTTCCTGTTATGGCAATGGGATATTTACTTATTGCAATAGTTGTTATTGCTCTTAATGTAGAGAAAATTCCTGCACTTATTACTATGATCATAGAACAAGCATTTAATCCTTCTTCTGCTATTGGTGGTGGTATTGGTGCTGTTATATTACAAGGTGCAAAAAGAGGTATGTTCTCAAATGAAGCTGGATTAGGTTCTGCTCCAAATGTTGCAGCAGTAGCTTATGTAGCTCACCCAGTTCAACAAGGTATTGTTCAGTCATTCTCTGTATTTATTGATACTATTATTTTATGTTCTTGTACAGCATTTATCATTCTTTTATCGGGTGTTTATACTCCTGGACAAGAAGGTGTTCAAGGTGTTCTTCTTACTCAAAATGCACTTATTGAACATATTGGACCATTTGGTGGATATTTTGTAACTGTTGCATTATTCTTATTTGGACTTTCATCTATGTTATACAACTACTATCTTGCAGAAAATAGTTTAAACTTCTTCTCAAAAGGTAATAGGTCTTTATTTAATGGATTTAGAGTTTTATGTGTAGCACTTATTGTTTGGGGTTCATTCCAAGATTTAAGTTCAATCTTCTCATTTGCTGATTTATCAATGGGATTACTTGCAGTTATCAACTTAGTAGTTATTGCAATTTTATATAAACCAGTTCTTAGACTAATCAAAGGTTATGATAGACAATTAAAAGAGGGAAGAAAACCTGTTTTAAGATATAATGATTATCATGAGTTTAAAATTGATAAAAATACATGGAAAGAGATTGTAGATAATATCAATGATAAAAAACAAAAAGCTTAAATAAAGAAGTAAGATTTTCTTACTTCTTTATGTTTTATGGAGTTAAGATGTTTAATAAAGAAGGGATTCCTTTTTTTACTGTTACCATTCCTTTTTTAAGTATTTTATTTATCGCTTTTTTTGCTACTTCATACCACTTAAAAGTGACAAATGAAACCTTTGAGCTAAATATTCAACAATATAAAAAACTTTACGCTTCTTCAAAAATAGAAAAAGAAACTATAGATATATTAATAAAAGAAAAAACTAAAGAGCATGAAATCTATCAAAAAAAGTTTACTGATTTTATGATGGTTTTAACTATTGCAATTATTATATTTATGGCTTTATTTTCACTTCTTATGATTTCAATTATAAATGATGTTGTAAAGAAGTATAAACAGCAAGTTGAAACAGAAGAGAAAAAACTTCAAAACCTAAATAAAAACCTAGCAAGTAAAGTAGCTATTGGAATTGAAGAGGGTAAACGAAAAGATAAAGCTATTTTACAACAATCAAAATTAGCAAGAATGGGTTCTATGATAAGTATGATTGCCCATCAATGGAGACAGCCTTTAACAGAACTTTCTGGTGTGTTAATGGAGCTTGAAACTGCAACTAGATTTAAAAAAGTTACAGATAAACATATTCTAAACTCAATTGAAAGAAGTGATAAGATGATTGAGTTTATGTCAAATACTATTGATGACTTTAGAAACTTCTTTAAACCAGATAAGAAAAAAGAGCAGTTTTCTATTTTAGATTCTTGCCAAAAAGCAATTAATCTAATAAACGCATCTTTAGATGATAGCAATATAAAATTAGTAGTGGATGTTAAGAATGATAAAGAGATAAATGGTTATCCAACAGAGTATTCACAAGTGATTTTAAATCTTTTAATGAATGCAAGGGATATCTTAGTAGAAAAGAGAGTTGAAAATCCACAAATAACAATAACAATTGATACAAAAGGTATCTTAAGTATAGTAGAATTAAAAGATAATGCAGGTGGAATAAAATATGAGCATTTTGATTTGATTTTCGACCCATATTTTAGTACAAAAGATTCTTCAAAAGGTACTGGATTAGGATTATATATTTCAAAACTTATTATTGAAAGAAATATGGGTGGAGAATTAAGTGTCTCAAATGATAAAGAAGGCGCAGTGTTTAAAATAGTATTAGCAGGATAAAGCATGGATGAAAAGTTATTAGAAGAGTTAAAAAGTGTTCCAATTTTATGTGTTGAAGATGAAGATGGAATTAGACAGATTATAGTAGAGACTTTAAAGTATTATTTTGATGAGGTTTATGAAGCAAGAGATGGTGAAGAAGCTTATGAAATATACCAAGAGTATAAGCCTAAAATCATTCTTTCAGATATACAAATGAAAAACTGCAATGGAATAGAGTTTGTAAGAAGAGTTAGGAAAGAGGATACTTCAACTGTAATATTTATGTTGACAGCTTACTCTAATGAAGAGTATTTATTTGATTTAATAAACTTAAATATTAATCACTTTATTTTAAAGCCTTTAAATCTTAAAAAGCTAAATGAAGCTTTAATGAAGTATGTAAGTAAATCACAAGAGCCAATTGAACTTTGTGAAGATATGTATTTAGATTTACAAAAGCGTGAGATTAGTTATAATGGTGAGACTATAATATTAAGAAAAAGAGAGAAAGAGTTTTTACAACTTTTATATGAGAAAAAAGATTCCATATTAACTTATATTCAAATCGAAGATGAGCTATGGGCTGAAAGAGAGATGACAAGCCATGCTTTAAAGTCATTTATCAAGGATTTAAGACATAAGTTACCAGTGAATGTAATCAAAAATGTTCCCCAAGAAGGGTATACTTTAGCAAAATTTGATTAATTTTTAAAAAGCACACTTTTTTCTTACTTCGTTTTTATATGATTGTGCTTTAAAACAGAAAAAGGCAAAAAATAATGGAAGAGAATTTCAGAATTGAAACAGATTTTTTAGGTGAAAAAAAGATTCCTAAGGACGCTTACTACGGTATTCAAACATTAAGAGCTAGTGAAAACTTTGACATCACACACACAAGTTTATCACTATTTCCTACTTTTATTAAATCACTTGCAAAAGTTAAAAAAGCTTGTGCTTTAACTAACTATGAATTAGGTGATTTAAATGATATGCAAAGGGATGCAATCATTCAAGCTTGTAATGAGATAATTGATGGTAAGTTCCATGACCAATTTATTGTAGACCCAATTCAAGGTGGAGCAGGAACTTCTACAAATATGAATGCAAATGAAGTAATTGCAAATAGAGCTTTAGAGATATTAAAAAAATCAAGAAGTACATATGATATTGTTCATCCAAACAATCATGTGAATATGTCTCAATCTACAAATGATGTTTATCCAACAGCTATTAAAATCACTCTTTATGAGTTAATCTATAAGTTAAAAGATTCTCTTAGATATTTAAGAGATTCATTCAATGAAAAAGCAGTAGAGTTTAAAGACGTACTTAAAATGGGAAGAACTCAACTTCAAGATGCTGTTCCTATGACTTTAGGTCAAGAGTTTAAAACTTATGCTGTAATGATTGATGATGATATTTTTAGATTAAGAGATTGTCAAACTCTATTAAAAGAGGTAAACCTTGGTGCAACAGCTATTGGTACAGGAATTAATACTAAAAAAGCATATAGAAAAAAAGTAATCAATAATCTTAGAGATGTAACTGGTATTGATTATGAGAGTGCAAGTAACTTAATTGAAGCTACACAAGATACTGGTGATTTTGTTCATATCTCTGGTATTTTAAAAAGAGTTGCAATTAAAATCTCTAAAATATGTAATGACTTAAGACTTCTAAGTTCAGGACCTAGAGCTGGGCTAAATGAAATAAACTTACCTAAAATGCAACCAGGAAGTTCTATTATGCCAGGAAAAGTAAATCCTGTAATTCCAGAAGTTGTAAATCAAGTTGCTTATGAAGTAATTGGAGCTGATACAACTATCGCTTTAGCTTGTGAAGGTGGACAACTACAGTTAAATGTATTTGAACCTTTAGTTGCATATAAACTATTTACTTCTATTAATATGATGAGAAGATCTTTTTATACTTTAGCTGAAAAATGTGTGAAAGGTATTACTGCAAATGAAGAGATTTGTATGAACAATATCTTAAACTCAGTTACTCTTGTAACTTGTCTAAACCCAATTTTAGGATATGAAAAGAGTTCAGCTTTAGCAAAAGAAGCACTTGCAACAAACAAAAGAGTATATGATATTATTTTAGAGCAAGAGCTATTTACAAAAGAAGAGTTAGATGAGCTTCTACATCCAAAAAACATGGTAAATAACTACGACGATATTTAAAGGAAATATAAATGAAAGTAACTGTAATAAATACAGGTGGAACATTTAACAAAAGATATAATCCAATAAAGGGACAACTTGAAGTCCCTTCGGATAATATTGCTTTAGATAAGATAATCGCTTCTTGTCATAATGTAGAGTTTGAGATTAAAAATATAGTTTCAAAAGATAGCCTTGATATGATAGATTCAGATAGAGAAAAAATTTGTGAAGCTATTAAATCAAGTGAAAATGACAAAGTGATTATTGTTCATGGAACAGATACTGTTCACTTAACTTCTGAACTAATAAAACAAAGAAAAATCAATAAAAAAATAGTATTCACTGGTGCTATGGTTCCTATGAGTATTGATGAGGTTGAAGCTACAATGAACTTCTCTCAAGCACTTGGTTTTTTAAGTGCAGATGTTGAGAATGGAACATATATTGCTATGCATGGAGTTGTAGTAGATTGTTCAAAATTAGTAAAAAATAGAGAATTAGGACAATTTTTAATTCAAGAATAATAATAGTTTTTTTACTAAACTTTAGATAAAATCAGCCAAAAATTAAAATAGGATATTTTTATGGCAATTTATACATGTGGACATACGACTCCTGATTCAGATTCTATTTGTTCAGCGATTTCGTTAGCTTATTTATTAAATAAAATTGGAAGAGACGCAACTCCTGCTAGACAAGGACCAGTTTCTCCTGAGTCTCAATTTATTTTAGACAGATTCGGTTTTGAAGCACCTGAGCTTAAAACTGAGTTTGCTGGTGAAGAGATTTTCATCACTGATTATTCTGATAGAGGACAAGCTCCTGCTGATATTGATGAGGCAACTATTGTTGGTATTGTTGACCACCACAAATTAGGTGACTTAACAACTTCAACTCCACTTGAATGTTGGATTAGACCTGTTGGTTGTACAAATACAATTGTAAAAGAGATGTATGATTATCACAAAGTTGAAATTCCTGCAAATATCGCTGGTGTAATGCTTTGTGCAATTCTTTCTGATACAGTTATTTTCAAATCACCAACTTGTACTCCAATTGATATTGAAGTAGTAAGAGAACTTGCAGAGATTGCTGGAGTTGAAGATTTTGGTGCTTTAGGTATGGAAATGTTCAAAGTAAAATCAGCAGTTGAAGGTGTTCCTGTTAGAGATTTAATTTTAAGAGACTATAAACCATTTGATATGCATGGAAATGCAGTTGGTATTGGTCAATTAGAAGTTATTGATTTAGCAATTTTTGATTCAATCAAAGATGAATTACAAGCTGATTTAGACAAATTAAGAGAAGAAAATAACTTACATACTGCATGTTTAATCTTAACTGATATCATGAAAGAAGGTTCAGAAGTACTTGTTTCTTCAACTGATACAGCAGTATTTGAAAAAGCATTTGATGTAAAACTAGAAAATGGAAAAGTTTGGTTAGACGGTTGTCTTTCAAGAAAAAAACAAATTATTCCTTTCTTAGAACCTGCATTCGCATAATTATAAAAGAAGAACTTTTTAGTTCTTCTTATCTTCAATGAAAACACAAATTTTCAAATCTCCAAAACTAAACTTTTTAGAACTAAGATATATAGAAAAATAATATGTTAATATATAATTAAAAATATTTAGGAATATAAATGTTTAATCTTCTTGTAACAGGACAAAGAGAAGTATGGAAAAATAGAGAATATATTTATCCTAGAAGTAGATTTCTTGAGTATACTGATGAAAAAATATTAAAAAAGTTCAAAAACCTTACTGATAAAAATATTAGTGAATTAAAATCTTTTCCTTGTTTGTTTATGTATGAGCTAAAGAACGATAGTAAAAATGATGTATATCTTGGTTTTCTAAAAAACATAAAAGAACGTGAAAATGGTACTAATCTTTTAATAGAATTTGAAATTGATTTTGATGTAAATATTTCTCTTGATGATATACTAAAATTATCAGAGTATCTTGATATTCGTAAATGGGAAAAGTATAGAACACATTGGGCAATTAAAGATGATGATTTATTAACTAGACTTGTAGATAATTCAATAATTAATATTCAAAAAAAAGAAGAGTTAATTGAAAGAATTAATAATAGATTGAAAGAATTAATACAAATTAAAGAAAATAAGTATCTTACTGATAAAAGAAATGAAGATGGTAAAGTATCAAGTTTAAGAGGTTTTATTAATAAGGTTTTGGATTTTGATGGTAAAGATGAATCAGAAATTTTTTATAGAGGGCACTCAGATAAAGATAAATATAAATTAGAACCATCTTTATTTAGAAAAGATATAAAAGGAAATTATTTATATTTAGAAAATGAAGATAAATTATATAAAGAGTTAATAGCTACAAATCCATCAGAGTTTATGACAGATAATTCTACAATAGATATCTTAATGAGAATGCAACATTACTCTTTACCTACAAGGTTATTAGATATTACTTCAAATCCACTTATTGCTCTTTATTTTGCTTGTAAATCAAATATTGATAAAAAAGGAGAAATTGTAATTTTTAATATAAAAAAAGATTTTATTAAATACTCTGATTCTGATACTGTAAGTTGTATTGCTAATTTGGTTAAACTTCCTAAACAGGAAAAAGATAGAATAGATTTTACTTTAGTAAAAGAAGATTTTAATCAACAATCTTCGATAAAAAGATTGTTACATTTAATAAAAGAAGAAAAGTCTTTTTTTGAACCTAAAATTGAACCAGATGATTTAAAAAAAATAATATGTATAAAAGGGAAAAAGAATAATGATAGAATTTCTTCTCAATCAGGTTCTTTTTTATTATTTGGCTTAGACTCCATATTTCAAGAGGGGGGGGGAATAGAAGATATTTCTATTTCAAGAATACTAATTGAAGATAAAGAAAAAATACTTAAAGAGCTAGATTTGTTAAATATAAATGAAAGTACAGTTTTTCCATATATAGAAAATTCAGCAAAATATGTTGCAAACAAATTTAAATTTAAATAATCCCTTTTTGGGGATTATTTATCTGCTATATCAAAATGCCCTTCACCTTGTGGTATTTGTGCAATTATTCTATCAGCAAGTCTAGAGAATGGTAGAGATTGTAAATATACAGTTCCTGTTCCTTCTAAAGTAGTTAAGAAGATTCCTTCTCCACCAAATAACATTGATTTGATACCTGAACTAACTTCAACTCTATAATCTAAACCTTCAGTAAATGCAACTAAACTTCCTGTATCAACTATTAGTTTTTCACCATTTAGCTCTTTTTTTACAACTGTTCCTCCTGCATGAATAAAGGCTTTACCATCTCCAGTAAGTGATTGTAAAATAAAACCTTCTCCACCAAAGAACCCAGTAGTAAGTCTTTTGTTAAACTCTAAATCAAGTTTTGTTCCTCTTGCAGCACATAAAAAAGAGTCTTTTTGACAAATCAGTTTTCCAGTTTGTTTTAAATCAACAGCCATGATTTTTCCAGGGAAAGGAGAAGCAAAAGCAACTTTTTGTTTTTTATCAACAGTATTTGTAAAGTGAGTCATAAATAAAGACTCTCTTGTAAGAAGTCTTTTCCCCATTCCCCATACTTTTCCAAAGAAGCCTTCATTTAGACTACTTCCATCACCTGCTTTAGTTTCAAATTTTATATTTGCATCCATCCAAGACATCATTCCTGCTTCTGCAATTACAGTCTCATCTTTATCAAGTTCTATCTCTACAACTTGCATAGAATCACCTAATATTTCATAATCAATTTCATGTGAAGTCATCTTTTTCCTTTTTATTAAAGCTAAATTACATTTTGCAATATATATTATGGTCAATATAATATTTATATATAATAAAATAAAAAAGTGAAAAGATGGCAGAACAACTAAAAAATGTCTATACAAAAGAGTATATAGGAAACTTAGCAAACAAAATAAAAGAGTATTATTCTTCTTTTGATGAAGAAAAATTCTGCAAAGAAATCTTTGATTCCTCATGGGAAAGTTTAGAGTTAAAACAAAGAATGAGACATATAGCAATAGTTTTAAACAATAATATAAAACTAGAGTATAAAAAGCAGTTAGAGGTTTTAAAGCTTGTGTCTAAATACTTTTACTCTTTTGAAGCGATGTTTTTTCAAGATTTTGTAGAGGTTTATGGTTTAGACGATTATGAGAACTCTATACAAGCTTTAGAAATTTTTACCCTTGAATCTTCTTCTGAGTTTGCAATTAGGCAATTTATTTTAAAAGAAGAAAATAAAACAATGTCTCAATTAAAACTTTGGGCAAAATCTGAAAATGAACACTTAAGAAGACTTGCAAGTGAAGGGTGTAGACCAAGACTTCCTTGGGCAGTTGCTTTGCCAAATTTTAAAAAGAATCCTAAAAAAGTATTAGAGATAATTGAGCTTCTAAAAAACGATAAATCAAAGTATGTCCAAAAAAGTGTTGCAAACAATCTAAATGATATCTCAAAGGATAATCCAAAATTTGTAATTGAGTTTATAAAATCAAATCTTGGAAAAACAAAAGAGTTAGATTGGATTTGTAAACATGCAGCTAGAACCTTACTTAAAAAAGCAGATAAAGAGATACTTGTTTTATTTGGTTATGAAAAAAGTAAACATGTAAAAATCAATAATTTTCTTTGTAAAGATAGTCTTCTTCTAGGAGAAGAGTTACTTTTTTCTTTTGACTTAATAAGTGAAAATGAGCCTTTAGGTAAACTAAGAGTAGAGTACTGTATCTCTTATTTGAAAGCAAATGGTTTGTATTCTAATAAGATATTTATAATAAACCAAAATGAGATAAAAACATTAAAAAAGAGTTTCTTTAAAAAGCAAAGTTTTAAAAATATGACTACAAGGAAACACTATAAAGGGAAACACAAAATTTCTATTTTAGTTAATTCTTTGATATTATTAGAACATGATTTTGTCTTAAAGTAAGTGCTTAACTGAAATAATGTAATTTAAATGTAACTATTTTATTTTTCTAATAATAGTTTTATTTGTTATAAGTTAGTATAGGTTGTAACAGAAAGGTAATATTATGAAGACTCTATTCAAAACCTTTTTTTTCTTTCTTATTCTTTTATTACCATATACTTATTTAATGGCTAAAAAAACACAAGTTACACTTCAACTTTCATGGTTACATCAGTTTGAATATGCAGGGTATTATGCTGCAAAAGAGAAAGGTTATTATGACAATATAGGCCTTGATGTAATTATAAAAGAGATGAATTACCTTAGAAAAGATTCTGTTATTGATGATGTATTAGCTGGTAAAATTAATTTTGCTATCTCTTATTCAAGTATTATTGAGAGGTATTTAAATGGTGATGATTTAGTATTTATTGCAAACTTTTTAAAGCATTCACCTTTAGTTTTAGTTAGTCAAGAAGGAATTAGGCTTCCAAGTAATATTCGTGGAAAAAGGTTCATGGGTGGAAGTGATGCTTTAAGAAATACAGCTTTTCATCTAATGCTAAAGCAGTTTGGTATTTCAAAAGATGATTTTATAGATGTTCCTCAAACTTTTAGTATAAATGATTTTATAGAAAAGAGAGTTGATGTAACTTCTATTTTTCTTACTAATCAAGTATATAAACTAAATAAAGCAGGTGCCAAATATAATATTATAAATCCAGAAAATTATGGTGCAGAATTTTATACAAATAACTTATTTACTTCAAAGGCTCAATATTTAAAATATCCAAATAGAGTAAAAGCTTTTAAACAAGCCACTATAAAAGGCTGGAGATATGCTTTAGAAAATAAAGAAGAGCTTGTTGATATTATTTTAAAGAAATATAACTCTCAAAATAAATCAAGGGAAGAACTTCTTTTTGAAGCAAACCAAATAGAGAGCTTAATAGTAAAGTCAGTATATCCTTTAGGAAGTATAAATTTAAGTAGAGTAAAAAGAATTGCAGATACTTATGTTCAAATGGGTATTGTAAAAAAACAATCAAGAATAGATAAGTTAAAAGAGTTTGTTTTAGAACCAGTAACAAATAATCCAATACTTACAAAGAAACAAAAAAAATATTTAGAAAAGAAAAAAGAGTTAACTTTATGTATCGACCCGAATTGGATGCCTTTTGAAGAGATTGATAAAAAAGGAAGACATATAGGTTTAAGTAGCGAGTACTTTGATATATTTAGAAAAGAGCTTGGTTTTCCTATTACTTTAGTTAAAACAGAAAGCTGGACTCAAACTTTGGATTATCTAAGAACAAGAAGATGTGATATTTTATCTTTAGGAATGAAAACCAAAGATAGAGAAGAGTATTTAAACTTTTCTGCTCCTGTTATTTCAACACCTTTAGTATTAGCAACAAAACCTGATATTCCCTTTATTGATAATATTAGTAATTTAGAAGGAAGAAAAATAGGGATTGTAAAAGACTACAGTTTTGAGAAGACTTTAAAAAGAAAATATCCTTTTTTAGATTTTGTGAGTGTAAAAAGTGTTGATGATGGTTTATTAAAAGTGATAAATGGAGAGTTGTTTGGTTTTGTTGGGGCTTTACCAATAGCTGCATATAAGTTTCAAGAGTCTTATTTAGGACAATTAAAAATAGCTGCAAAGTTTGATGAAAAACTAGTCTTAAGTATGGGGTTTAGAAATGATGAACCTGAGTTAAGTATGATTTTTTCTAGTTTATTATCACAAATAGCGCCAGAAACCAGAGACTATATTTACAATAAATATGTAGCGATTTCCTATGAGAGTAGAAAAGATTATGCTTTAGTTATATATACAATCTTCTTTTTTGTATTTATTATAGTCTTCTTTGTATATTGGAATAGAAAGTTAAGACTACAAAAAGAACAGACAGAAAAACTATTATATGAGTTAAAACTTACCGAAAAACTTTTAGAAGAAAAAAATGAGAAACTAGAAAAACTATATATTACAGATAAGCTAACAAATATCTATAATAGACAAAAATTAGATACGGAGTTAGAAAAAGAGATTTACAGAAGTAGTAGAACAGGATACAAGTTTTCTCTTATTTTAATTGATATTGACCATTTTAAAGAAGTAAATGATGAATATGGTCATCAAGTTGGAGATAAGGTATTAATTGAGTTTGCCAAGGTTTTAGGAAGAGACTTAAGAAGAATGGATGTTCTAGGAAGATGGGGTGGAGAAGAGTTCCTAATAATTTGTCCTTATACTGATGAAAAAGGTGTTCAGGCAAAAGCTGAATATATAAGAGAATCAATAGAAAAAGAAATTTTTCCTTATATTGGTAAAAAAACGGCAAGTTTTGGAGTCACTACATTTAGGCATACAGATACAGAAGAGACTATTTTAAATAGAGCAGATAAAGCTTTATATGAAGCAAAAAATCAAGGTAGAAATAAAAGCGTATTTTTGATATAGTTCATCAAAAAGAGACTATATGACTCCTGCAATTAATTTTCTTAAAAAAAATAAATGTGAATTTTCTATACATAAATATGACCATGACCCCTTATGTGAAAACTATGGCTTAGAAGCTGTAGAAAAACTAAACTTAGATGCAAACCAAGTATTTAAAACTCTTCTTGTGGAACTAAATCCCAAAGAGTTAGCTGTTGGTATTATTCCTGTTAGTTCTAAAATGTCTTTAAAAAGTATAGCTAAGGCTTTGGGTGCAAAAAATGCAATTATGGCAAATAAAGATGAAGCTCAAAAAGTAACTGGATATTTATTAGGTGGTATTTCTCCTTTTGGTCAAAAAAAGAGATTAAGAACAGTATTAGATGAAAGTGCATTAAACTTTGAAAAGATATATGTAAGTGGAGGAAAAAGAGGTATAGATATAGAGGTAAAAGTAAAAGATATTGAAAAGTTACTAAAACTTAAAATTATGGATATCTGTATCAAATAATTATACTTTTTTAACAAAATCTTAATTTTTAAAGAGTAGTATTATAGATAATAACAAAAAAAAGGATATTTTATGGCTACTACTTCTTCAGATATGAATGCAATATGTTCTCAACTTCTAACACCAGATGACTTAAAAATCTCAAATGAACTTTTTGAAAAAGTTATGAAAACAGCCGTTGTAACCCAAATAGAGGATGTTAAGGGTTCAAGTAGTATTAAGATATATTCTAAAAAGCAAATATTCTTATCAGAGATAACACCTATATTACATGATATAGGTTTTGTAATTGTTGATGAGGTTACATATAATATTAATAATAGCAAAGATATGGTTTTTGTTTCACGTTTTAATCTAAAGATAAAAGATAAAACAGAAGAGAAGAAAATCAAAAACTCTAAAGATAATTTAGAAGCTATAATAACTACTTGTTTAAAAGATAGTTCAATGGTTCATTCAAAGGTTTTCTCTCTTGTTTTTAATGAAAACTTTAACCTACGAAATATTATGTTAGTAAGAGCATTTATTGAGTACATAGACCAAGCAGTTTTAACTATAAACTCAGCTACTGTCTTACATACACTAACTACTCATCATAAAATCACAGATCACTTTGTAAGCTACTTTTGTACAAAGTTTGACCCGAAGGTTGCAAAAAGAGAAGATAAGTTAGCAAAGCTAGAAGAGATTATAACAGAGGATATTAAACAGATTCCTCAAATAACTGATGATAGAATTTTAAAACTTACATTCTCTTTCTTACAATCACTATTAAGAACAAACTTCTATTTAAATAAAGAGACTATCTCTTTTAAAATAGATGCTAAAAGTTTTGGTGAAAACTTAAAAGGTTTACAACCAAACTTTGAAAACTTTGTTTACCACCCAGACTTCTATGGAGTTCATTTAAGAATGAGTAAGATTTCAAGAGGTGGTTTAAGATGGTCTGATAGACATGAAGACTATAGACAAGAAGTAAAATCATTAATGATTACTCAAGAGGGTAAAAACTCTATTATTATTCCTGATGGTTCTAAAGGTGGATTTGTAATTAACAAAGATACAAGTGAAGTTACAAAAGAGTATTTTAAAGAAATTTATTCAATGTATATTAACTCAAACCTTGATTTAGTAGATAATATGGTTGATGGAAAAGTAGTTATTAATCCTAATATTATAAATTATGATGGTGAAGACCCATACTTTGTAGTTGCTGCAGATAAAGGAACAGCTGCAATGAGTGATGTGGCAAATGAAATAGCTATTGAAAGAGGATATTGGTTAGGCGATGCTTTTGCTAGTGGTGGAAGTAATGGATATGGACATAAAGATTTAGGTATTACAGCTCGTGGTGCTATTATGTCAACAAAAAGATTCTTCATTGAAAAAGGAATTGATATTTACAAAGATGAGGTATCTGTTGTAGGTATTGGTTCTATGAGTGGAGATGTTTTTGGAAATGGTTTAATAGAGTCAGACAAATTCAAACTTCTAGCAGCAATATCTCATAAAGATATATTTATTGACCCTAATCCTGATATGGCAGTTGCATATAAAGAGAGAAAAAGACTATTTGAGTCTAAAAGTGGAGGTTGGAAAAACTATAACACTAAACTAATCTCTTCAGGTGGTGGAATCTTTAATCGACATGATAAAGAAATAGAGTTAAGTGCTGAGATTAAAAAGCTAGTGGGAACTAATAAAAAAGTAGTAAGTGGTGAAGAGCTTTGTAGAATGTTACTTACAATGGAAGCAGATTTACTATTTAATGGTGGAGTTGGAACTTATGTTAAAGCAAGTGATGAAAACTCTATTGATATTGGTGATAAACAAAATGAAGCAGTAAGAGTTGATGCTTCTGAGATTAGAGCTAAGATTGTTTCAGAAGGTGGAAACTTAGGGTTTACACAAAAAGCTAGAATAGAGTATGCTCTAGCTGGTGGAAGAATAAATATTGATGGTATTGACAATGCAGGTGGAGTTGATACTTCAGACCACGAAGTAAACTTAAAAATCCTTCTAAATACAATTAGTGTAACAGATAATATCTGTAAAGAAGAGACACAAAGTACTTTAAACTCTATGACTGAGCAAGTTGTAAATTTAGTATTACAAAGTACATATAATCAAGCTTTAGCAATTTCTATTGATGAAAGATTCTCAAGAAGATATCAAAATGACTTTCTAAAAGTTATTGAAGTATTAGAGCAAAATGTAGAAGCCTTTGATAGAAGGTCTTTCTTTATTCCAAAACGTGAAAATATCCATGAAGTAGTTGATATCGATGGTTCTATTGTAAGACCAGTTATTTGTTCACTATTTTCATACTCAAAAATCTTTGTTAAGAAAATATTATTAGAGTCAACACTTATTGATGAACAGTTTGCATTAAGATATCTATATAGATATTTTCCTAAATCATTTGTGGGTGCATATGAGCATGAAGTGTTAACTCATCCTCTAAAAAGAGAGATTATTGCTACTAAAATAGCAGATGTGATTTTAAATTCACAAGGATGTACTTTCGTAAGTGATTACTTAAAATTAGGACACGAAAGATTCTTATTAAAAATCAAATCATATTTAATAGCAAAACAGCTATTTGGAGCAAGGGATATTAGAGAAAAACTATATTCACAAGATTATATTATGGATGTAGAGTGTCAATACAAGTTAATAGGCAAACTAGAATACACTCTATACGCAAGTACAAAATGGATGGTTAAATATCTTAAAAAGAACCAACTTGATGCAACTCATATTTTAGACCATAAAGAGGAGTTATTCTCTTTATTAGAACAAGTTCATCAACAAAAACCAGAAAACTTTATTGAAGGTGATATTGTATTTAATCAGTTCTTTACAGTGATTGATTATTTAAGATTTGCAATTCCTGCAATTACTATTAAGTCTTCAACTAGTCATTCATTTAGAGATGTTGTTACACTGTTCTATTTATTAGTGCATGAGTTCAATATTTTACATATTATAATTGCATTAAATAAAGTTAAAATAACAACTAGAAATGATATGGTTCTTAGAAATCAAGTTTTACAGTTTATAGACTTTATTGTAGTTGATTATACAAAGAAAATATTAGAGTTCCAAAGAGTAAATGAAGAACCAGAAATTGCCTTCTCAAGTTATATAAATAATGAAAAAGATATTTTTTATAAAGTAAGAGATAATCTTGACACATTTATGACAAAAGAGAATAAAGATATTAAAGAAATAGCAGTAACTGTTAACCAAATGATGGTATCATTATTATAAAGCTAACTTAATTTATATCATAAGTTTAACTTATGACTATAGTTTTAAGTTAACTTGATATATATTAAGAAAAAAAGGAGTTGTCATGAAAAGTAATATGGATGACGAATTATCTTTAGATAAAATTGACGATTATAATAATAAAGAATCAAAACAAAAAAGAAATACAGTAAGACTAGTAGTTGTATTTTGTCTATTAGTAGGTGCTTTCTTCGCTTATTTAAAATACAATAATGTACCTGATGATTATGTTGGGACTAAAGAAGCACCAGGAATAGACGTAAGTAAAAAATAGATTTTTGTGAAGCCCTAGAATATATTGTTAAAAGAAATTAGAGTATAATATTTTAATAAATCTTTTAGGGTATTCATGAATATTAAGAAGTTTAACTTTTGTAAGTTTTCTACTTTACTGTCAATAGTATTATTATCATATATTTCAATCACTACTTATATTGAGTTTTTTAGCTCAGATGGCTTTGCTTCAAAAGAGATGTTTAGAATAAAGATTGTCTCTTTAGCTATTATTTTTATTGCATTAGCACTTATTTTTACTTTTTTTAAAATATATAAAAATAAATATATTGAAAAAGAGATTATCGAACGAACAAATGAAATTATAAATGAAAATGAAAAGTTAAAAATTCACTCTCATATTGACCCTTTAACGCAATGTTTAAACAAAAAATATTTTATGGAAAGATTCAATGAAGAGGTTAAAAGAGCAATAAGAGACAAACAGTGTCTATCTTTGATAGTTATAAATATTGATGAGTTTAAAGCTTTCAATGATATTTATGGACGAAATGAAGGTGATGAGTGTTTAAAACTTATTGCAAATATTTTAGTAAATCATAGTAATAGACCAAGTGATTTAGTTGCAAGATTTAAAAATGATGAGTTTTATATTTTACTTCCAAATACAAAAGAACCAAAACTAATCGCAAATAAGTGTTTAGAGTCAGTTAGAAGTTTAAATATTCCCCATGATAACTCTATTGCTTCAAATATTTTAACTATTAGTGCAGGGGTTAATACTTTAATGCCTCTTCATCCAGACCAAAAAGATGAGTTGTTATTAAAAGCAAGACATGCTCTATCTCAAGCTAAAAAGTCTGGGAGAAACAGAGTAGTATAAGTTACTACTCTTCGTCGTGTGTGTTCATCATCCAAATTGAGAAGATGTCAATATAGTTCCAAAAAGATTGTTTAAGTTCTTCATCTAAATTAAGCCCATTTAAAACCATAATATAAGACTCTAACCAAATTCTTCTAGCTTCTTGAGTAATAGCAAACGGCATGTGTCTTGCAACCATTCTTGGTGCACCTCTACTCATATCAAAATATCTAGGACCTCCACAAATTTGAATGAAGAAATCAGCAGAGTGCTTTTTAGCCATCTCAAAACCTTCATCTGTAGGAGGGAATAATCCTCTGATATTACTTTGTCTTAATAAATCATAGTGGTCAGAAACCATTTTTCTCATGCCTTCTTCACCTAAAGCTTCTAAGATTTTTGGATTTGGTAAAGCTACTTGAGGTCTTGTTCCTATTTGTGCAGGAGTTACATTATATTGCATTATTATATTCCTATTTAAAAATTTGGAAAAATATACAACATTTTATTTATAAGTTTTAGAAAGTTTTTAAATTAAATAAGGTCTTTCAACCCTATTTAATATAATTAGATTTTTTATCCTCTTTATCTAGTTCTTGTCCTATTTCTTTGTATCTATTGAAATAAAACTCTACAAAGGCTTTAATTTTTGAATCATTTGGCATAAAGTATTTAGACTCTTTTTTAGCAAAGTTTTCTAAAAATAACGTTGCATCTTTTTTATCTAAATAGTGTTTTGCTAAGTCTGTGTATGTTTTTACATACCACTGTTTTAACTCTTCAATTTTTGACTCATTTAAATCAATATTTAGTTTGTTTTCTTCAAAGTCTAAGATACCAACTGTAAATAATCCACTTAAGTGAATCAGACCTTCACAATAGTATGGTTGTACTTCATCTACTTCCATCCAACCTATAAGTCCTACAGCTCTTTTTACAAGGTCAATTAAAACTTGCTCTTCTAACTCTTTTTCATCATCTTCACTATCTAAAAAGAATGAAATAAGTCCACCAGTTGTAGCTTTAAACTCTTCTATGTTTTTAAAGTTTCCAGTTTCATTCATAAGAGTTTCTGTTTCATCATCACACCATAAAATATGTCCATATTCATGTCCAATAGTACTTATGTCATACACTTGATGCCATTTATCAGTTTCATTGAATAAGAACTCTCTATCAAGTGTAAGTAACTCTTGACCAAAAATCTCTTGGCTTAATTTTAAAAATGGTTTCGCACGGCTTATTTGTAAAATCTCATCAGAGAATGCAAATATCTTTTTACCTTCTTCTTTTGAAACTATTTCATCATTTGGTACAACTTGTGCAGAAAATAATCCATTAAACTCAGCTCCAAAAAATAGTGCAGGTCGTCCAACGTATAATTGAACTTTGTCAAGAGATTTTAATGAGAAATCATAAATAGCTTTGTATTCATCACTTTGTTCTACATTATCAAAGATTTTTGCAAAGGCTGATTTGATTTTATTTACTCTGTGGTCATTTTGTGCAAAGTGTGGGTTTGTAAGTCTAATATCCCACTCTAAGGCAACTGCTTTTCTAAAGTGGTCTTCATAATACTCTAGTGGATGTCCTATTTGAACAGGAGATTTTATCTTCATCCAAGCTCTATCTACATCTGCCCATCTTTCAACTAGCAAGTGAGTTTTATTTTCAGAGAAAGCTTTGATAAGTGCTTGAATATATAAAATATAATCCCATTTTTGATTATAGATTTCATCTTCTAGTTCAATAAGTACTTCTTCAAAATCTTCTAAGGCATCAACTACAGCAGTTGTTTGCTCTTTGAAGCTTTCAATATATGCTTTTGATTTGTATTCATCTTTTTGTTTTACTAAAGCAGAATATGATCTATCTGCTTCAATATTGTTATGACCTAAATCAAATAGTTTGTGTTTTTTAAGGTATTCAAAAACTTTTGTTTCATCACCATCAAACATATTTAAAAGCTCTTTATTTACACCATTTATAATATGTGCTGTCCAAGAACTTTGCCATGAAGACATTTTAAGACCAACATTGTAAACACCTTCAAATATAGCTTGATAAAAAGGAGTTAATAAGTTGTTGTGCTTGATATATTCAACTGTGTTTTTATGTTTTTCATGCCAGAAATCTCTTACAAAGCAGTATGCTTTCTCTTGTAAGTTTATAACTTCTTCTTCATTTTTTCCAAGTTTTTTAAGAACTTGAACTAAAGAGTCATCTCTTAAGTTAACTAATCTTGTAACAAGTGCAAGTCTAAGATTTGAATCAAGTTCTAAACCTAAAGTTTTTGCAAATTCATCAATAATAGTTAGTTTTTCATACTCTTCATTTTCTAGGTAAGTTATTAGTTTGTTTGTATTGTTTTTTTGTAAATCTAAATATTCGTAAACTTCTACTAAATCATTTAAAAATTTTTCATTCATTATAAAACCTTTTTTGTAGTTTGAAAGATTTTATCTAAAAATGCTTTTAGAAGAAGTAATTATTTTAAATTAGTGATTAAGTTTTTTTATAGTCTATATTTCTTTTTCCACAATTAGGACAAGGGTTTGAGTCATTCATATGGCAGGTGAAACAGTACATCGCATCGCATGATTTACATGTAAGTTTACAGTGTTTACAAACATAAATAGGTCTTTTTTCATCTTTCCATACTTTTTTCTTGAATAAATTAAAAAACATGAGCATCCTTCTATTGTAGTGTAATATATTATAAGTTTTAAAGCAAGTCAATGATTGTAATCAAAATAGATTTTACATCTTAAATTAGCACTTAGAAATAAAAAGTGCTAATTTTTATTAAAACTTTAGCTTCCTTTTATAAAGTTGTGATAAAATTCTTCTATAAAAAATTAAAAACTATAGGAGAAATTAGCATGGCAAAACATCAATTTCAGACTGAAGTAGGTCAATTATTACACTTAATGACTCACTCTTTATACTCAAACAAAGAGATTTTTATTAGAGAGCTTGTATCAAATGCAAGTGATGCTATTGATAAATTAAACTATTTAAAACTAACAGATGACGAAATCAAGTCAAAGTTACCAGCAGATTGGTCAGGTGAGATTAATATTGCTTTTGATGAAGCAGATAAGTCTTTAACAATCGTTGATAACGGTGTTGGTATGAACCAAGAAGATTTAATCGCTTCTATTGGTACAATCGCAAAATCAGGAACAAAATCTTTCGTTGAAGCTTTAACTGGTGATGCAAAAAAAGACTCAAACTTAATTGGACAGTTTGGTGTTGGTTTTTATTCTGTATTTATGGTAGCTGATAACGTAGATGTTATCTCTAAAAAAGCAGGAGAAGAACAAGCATACAAGTGGTCTTCAAATGGTTCTGGTGAATTTGAAATTATTCCTGTAACTAAAGAGTCAGCAGGTACTGTAATTTATATCAAATTAAAAGATGAAGAAGCAGAAGAGTTTGCATCTAAACATAGAATTGAAAATATCGTTGGAAAATATTCTGACCATATCGCTTATCCAATCTTCTTAAACTATAGTGAAGAAGTAGAAGAAGAGCTTTCAGAAGAAGATAAAAAAGCTGGAAAAGAAGCTAAAAAAACAACTGAAAAAAGACATGAGCAAATCAATAAAGCAACAGCTTTATGGACTCAACCAAAATCAAAAATCAAAGAAGAAGAGTACAATGATTTCTATAAATCAATCTCTCATGATTCACAAGATCCATTAGCAACTATTCACACAAAAGCAGAGGGTGTAAATGAGTATACTACACTATTCTATATCCCTAAAACAGCACCAATGGATATGTACAGAGCTGATTATCAACCAGGTGTAAAACTTTATGTAAAAAGAGTATTTATTACTGATGATGATAAAGAGTTATTACCAACTTACTTAAGATTTGTTAGAGGTATTATTGATTCTGAAGATTTACCATTAAACGTTTCAAGAGAAATCTTACAAGAAAACAGAATCTTAGCAAATATCAAACAAGCTTCTGTAAAGAAAATCTTATCAGAAATCAAAAAACTTTCTAAAGATGAAGAGAAGTACAAAGAGTTTATTGAACAATACAATAGGGCTCTTAAAGAGGGTGCTTACCAAGACTTTACAAACAAAGATAAGTTATTAGAGCTTATTAGATTTAAGTCAACTAAAACTGAAAAAGACGCAATGACTTCTTTAGAAAAATATAAAGAAAATGCAGATTCAGAACAAAAAGCTATCTTCTATATCGTAGGTGAAAATGAGAAGGTTCTTAGAAACTCACCACTTCTTGAAGCATACAAGAAAAATGATATTGAAGTTCTTATTTTAGATGATAAAGAAATCGATGAAATCGTAACTCCAATGTATGCTGCATACAAAGAGTGGGAATTCAAAGATATCACTTCTTGTGAAGCTCCAAAAGTAGAGCAAACAGAAGAAGAGAAAAAAGAAGTAGAAGAGAAGTTTGAAGATATCACGAAAAAAATCAAAGATATTTTAGGTGAAGCTGTAGCAGACGTAAAAGTTACAAATAGACTTTCAGAGTCACCTTCTTGTGTAGTAAAAGATGCAGGTGATGCTCAAATGGCACAAATGGCTCAAATGATGAAAGCTATGGGACAAGAGATGCCAGAAACTGCTCCAATCTTAGAAATCAACCCTGACCATGAGATTGTTAAGAAGTTAAATGGTTGTGCTGATGATAAAATGATTGATGATGTATCATGGGTACTATTAGACCAAGCGAAACTGTCTGAAGGTATGGAAATTACTGATGCGGTATCATTCGCACAGAGACTTTCTAGAATCACTGCAAAAGCACTATAAAATAATGATTTAGGTTCATCTTCGTCGTCGAAGAGAACCTATCTCTCAGTCACTTACCTGACGTAAGCTCCTTCGAACTAGAACCTCTTCTTCTAGAATCTAAACCAAACTCATTATTCTATAAAATATATAATATAAGTATTTATGTTTTATAATCTCTTAAAGGAATATTATGAGTAATTATATAAATGAAATAATAAATACAAAAATTGACTTTTTAAAATCTTCTTATATCTCAAATAAGAATGTAAATCATCAAGGAATAAAAGGCAGTCTAAATGAAATATTATTTCTTGAATTAGTAAAAGATTTAGTACCAAATAGATTTAAACTATCAAAAGGTATTGTACAAGATTCTTCTGGATTCCAGTCCAATGAAAGTGATATTATTTTATATAACAATGAAATTCTTCCTGCTCTTCTTTTTGGTGTAGAATTAGGGTTTGTACCTTGTGAAGCAGTTGAATATATTTTTGAAATAAAAAGTACAATAAATTCTAAAGAATTAGATACAACAATTGAAAAGTTTAAAAACTTAAAAAAGTGTATTGGATATAAAGGAAGAAATGTATTATTTTCTTTTTCAAGTGATATTCAAAGTAAATCAGAATTAAGAAGATATTACGAAAAGGATAATGCCTTTTTATATAATCCTCGTATTAAAGCATATTGTGTTTTAAACAAAGGATACTATTTTTTCACTTTCCAGAAAATTTATTTAAAAGACTCTATAAATAAAAATGATTTTGTAAAACAATTCATAAAACAAAATAAGTGTCATGATATGATAGTTGGGGACAATAGCTTCAAAATTGAATATGAAACAGAAAATATTGATGTTAATATAGAAAAAGATTTAATAATTAATGATGTAAATTATGAAGATATATACTTTACTTATTATTGCTGGGCAGGAATAGAAGATAAAAAAGGTAACTGTAATTTACTTGGGCTTTTATCTGGTATTTCAAATACTTTGTGTAAAGAAAAATTTGGAACTTATTTGTTATCTAATTGCATTGATAATAGTTTTAATATTTATACGGAATATATTGTAGATATGTGGAATAATGAAAGTTATAAAGAAATAGATTTTAATGGATTTAAAGAGACTATTTTAAATTCAAATACATTTACTTTATCTTCAAACAATGATGGAAAATTAAATAAACTTATAGTTAATAAAAAATAGAATAAAACCATTAAAAAGTGAAATCGAAGATTTGATTTCAACTTTCTAATAATAAGAAGATTAATTCTCTAAATTATCCTCATCTTCTGATTCAAGCTCTTCAGTTTCCTCTTCTTCTTTCTCAGGTCTTTTTTCTGCTCTTGCAAGTATCTCTAAGTAAAAAGTATCAGCTTCAGATTTAGCTGCTTCATCAATAGATTTTGTGATATCTGCAAACTCTATTACTTTATGTTCATCATTGCCTATTGCAAATTTGCAATCGAAAAACCAAAAATCTTTATCTTCTGGAAGAGTTTTTCTTTTTTCTCTTTTGATATATTTTCTTACTTCATATTTAATAGAATCTACAACTCTATCAGGGTGTTTGTTTTCTTGCTTTAATTTAAAAGTCTTTTTCAAGTCTTACCTTTGGTTTTTTTATATTTTTGCAATTGTATCTAAAGTTTTAGTGTATCGGAGTATTTTTGAATAGATATTCAAAATTTTGTAAGTTTTTATGTGAATACAATTATGACATAATAGATTTAAAATATTCTTTCAAATAATTTTACCTTATATAAATAATTATTTAACAAATAATTTAAGCTAATATTACATTTTTAAATTTGGAGAATAAAATGAATACATATAAAAATATTGAACAAATAGAAAATTATCTATCTATATTAAAAAACAGTACATTTAAAAAAGAGCTATTTTTAAAAGAGTTACTTTTAAATGCAAACAAAGCTTTACATACAAAAGAAAACTGTGAAGACAAAGAAGCAGACTTTGAAGCTATGATGGAAGTATATTTTGAGCCAAGTGATAGTTCTATAACTATTGTTGACAATGGTATTGGTATGAGCAAAGAGGAGTTAAACTCTTTTGTAACTGAAAGCTCATATAAAAAAGTAGAGAAAGTACTATTAGATAACTCTTTAGTAGAAAAAGAGCTTGGTTTATATTTCATATTTGCCTTAGCACAAAAAATAAGTATCATCTCAAAAAAACACAAAGAAGATACAGCTCACAAGTTTATCTCAGACCTAAATAGTTTTGATATAGCTCCTTGTATAAATGAAGATTATTCAGGAACTGTTATTTATATCAAGTTAAAAGATGAGTTTGCAAAAGAGTTTACAAACAAAGAAAATCTAATCACATATTTAAATGATATAAAAGAGTTTGTAGACTTTGATTTATTCTTAAGTTATTATGATGAGAACTTTCAAGAGAAAATAGAGAAAATCAACTAACAAATTATATTTTAGGCTACCTTTATAAAACTCAGATATAATACTTAGTAATACTATTTGGTATTACTCATAGTTATATGTAATATTAAAGGTAGTCATATGGAAACAGATTTTATAATCGTTTTTACACTTGTTATTCTTATCTCTTCTTTTATACATGGAAGTATAGGTTTTGGTTTTGGTCTTATTTCAACTCCAGTAGTTGCACTTTTTACAGATATTCAAACAACAATCACATATATAATAATCCCAACAATGATAGTAAATCTTGTAAGCATACTAAGCGAGGGCAAGTTTTTTGAAGCTTTACGGAAGTTTTGGCTTATCATTTTACTTATGGTTATAGGAAGTATAGTTGGAACATATATCTTGGTTTATTACAACTCTGAGTATTTTAAACTTATTCTTGCATTTATAATATTCTTTTATCTTTTCCAATCACTAGTTAAACTAAGAGCTAGCTTTATAGCAGATTATCCTAAGTCTTCAACTTATGGATTGGGACTTGTAGGAGGAGTTGTATCTGGACTTACAAATGTAGTTGCTCCACTTACTATTATGTATACTTTAGAGTTAAAATACTCAAAAAAAGATACAATTCAACTATCAAATTTATGTTTTCTTTTTACAAAAGTAGGGCAGGTTGCTACTTTTGTTTACTTTGGAGAGTTTAGTTCTCAAGCAGTACAAATATCATTTGCAAGTATGTTTATAGTTGCTATTGGTCTTTATTTTGGAATAAAAATAAAGAAAAAAATAGATGCAAAATTTTATGCAAAGATATTAAAAGTCTTATTGTTTATTATTGCATGGGTATTAGTTTTTCAAACAGTTGAATTTTAAAGGTTAAAAATGGACTCAAATTTATTAAAAGTTTTTATAACAGTTGCAAATACAAACTCTATATCACAAGCAGCTAAAGAGTTGGAGTTTACTCAATCAAACGTAACTTTACGAATAAAACAGCTAGAAAAAAATATAGGCTACTCTCTTTTTCATAGGACAAACAGAGGGGTTATTCTTACAAACGAAGGTGAAAAGCTTTTCCCCTATGCCATAGATATTATAAAAAAAGTTGAAGAAGCCCAAGTTCATATGAGAAATATAGACTACCAAGAAGTACTTAAAATAGGAGCAACGCAAACATTTACAACAAGTAGCTTGATGCCATTTTTAGAAAAACTAAATAGTGATTTTAAAGAAATGAATTTAGAGTTTACAGTTGATAGTAGTTTAAACTTAATAGAGAAACTTCTTGATTATAAACTTGATGTAGCCTTTGTAAATGGAAATCCACATCATAAAGATTTAGAAATTTTAAATGTCTTTGAAGAGAAAATGGTTTTAGTTGAACCAAAAGACAAAGAGCCTCAAAAGACTTGTTTTGTATTTAAAAAGTCTTGTGCAAATTGTGCAACTTTGGAAAACTATATTAAAAATACAAGAGATGAAAACTACAAAACAGTAGAGCTAGAAAACTTTGAGTTGATACTTGGTTGTATAAAAGCAGGTTTTGGAATAGGTCTTTTATCTCCAAAGATTATAGAGAAATTTGGTTATACAAATAAGGTGAAAACTACAGATATAGAAAACCATCTTGATACACATTTGATTTGCAGAAAAGATTATCTTCCTATTATCCATGAATACCTAAGAAATAGTAGTTTATAAAATAACTTTAAAATTATT
The DNA here is from genome assembly GCF_004116455.1 of Arcobacter sp. F155. Lineage (NCBI taxonomy): Bacteria > Pseudomonadati > Campylobacterota > Epsilonproteobacteria > Campylobacterales > Arcobacteraceae > Arcobacter > Arcobacter sp. F155. The sequence goes on along the minus strand of NZ_PDJU01000002.1, from coordinate 306,683 downwards.
TGATAAACAGTACAAAGTCAGTCAAAATAATTTTTAGATAATAAATATACAATTTTATTGACAAAATGTAACTTTTACAATGTAAAAATGGCAAATTCCAAGCTAGTTTAAAAAACTCTTGTTATAATTTTTCACATTTTATGACAGGGAGAAACATGAAATTATCTAAAATACTATCAATAGCTACTATTTTCGCAGTAGCAGTATCTGCAAATGCAGGTGAGAGATTGACATTAAAAGCAGCTAAATCTTCTTCATCATACTACCAAATGGCAGTACAAGTTGGAGAAAATGTAAGTAAGCTTACAAATAAAGATTTAAGTATCACAATCGAAGAGAGTCAAGGTTCTGTTCAAAACGTAAAAGAAGTTAGAAAAAGAACTGGTAACTATGTGTTTACAACACCTCCTGTTTTACTTAAACTAGCTAAGTCTCAAAAAGCAATGTTCAAAAGAGACAATCCAGCTGATTATGAAAAAGTAAGATCACTATTTCCTATTCCATACCTTACAATGCACATGGTTGTAAAAGCTGATTCAGGAATTAACAGTTTTGAAGATTTAAAAGGTAAGTCTTTACTGATTGGTAAAGGAAGTTATGGTGCAAGAGAAGCCAAAAAATACATTGAAGTATTTGGTCTAAAAGATGATGTTAAACTTGTAGGTGCAGAACTTTCAGGTGCAGTATCAGCACTTAAAAATGGTCAAATTGATGGATTTGCAACATCAGGTTCGTATCCAGCTCCAAATGTAATTGAAGCAGCAGCAAGTACAAAAATCAAACTTCTTTCTATGAGTGATGAGCAAATTGCTCTTACAAAAAGAGATAAACTTATTATTCCATCAGGAACTTATTCTGGTGTTGAAGAAGAGATTGCAACAACAACTTTACCTGTTGGAGTTTATACAACTACAAATATGAGTGAAGAGACAGCGTACAAACTTACAAAAGCATTTTGGGAATCAAAACCTGCATTAGAAAAACAAAATATCTGGTGGAAAGCTATTACTTTTAACAACCTAGATATGTTTAAAACTAAACTTCATAAAGGTGCATTAAAGTACTACAATGAAGTAAATGCAACTATTCCTGAGAGTATTAAATAAGAGTTTAGTATATGCAAGAAACAAATAAAAAGTTACTATCACCAAAGTATGTGATAGTAGCTGCTTTAGCTTTATTTACCGTTGGATTTCATATCTATTTAATTTTTACAGGTCTAATGCCAAATTTAGTAAGTAGACCAATTCACTTAGCATTGGTATTACCTTGGGTTTTTCTACTTACAACTGATGAAAACATATCAAAGTTTACTAAATATATAGGATATATCTTATTAGTTTGTGCTATGTTTTCTTCTTATTATATAGTTACTAACTACTCTTATTTAGAAGAACAATATGGTTCACTAGAAGGCAATTTACAATATTTTGTTGCAATAAGTTTAATCTTAGCTGTTTTAGAAATGGCAAGACGTGCAGTAAAACTTGCACTTCCTTTAACTGCTGCAATTGCTTTAGCTTATGGATTTTTTGGGCATCTTATTCCTGGGGATTTTGGTCATCAAGAAATACCTATGGATAGTTTCTTAGGAACACTTGTTATTGCAGAAGGTGGTATTTATGGAAGTCTTACAGGAGTTTCTGTAAATGTTGTTGCTGTATTTGTTATCTTAGGAGCTTTTGTTGGAGTTGGTGAAGGTGGAAATGCTTTCATGTCCTTATCAACAAAAATAGCAGGAAGACTAAGAGGTGGAGCAGCTAAAGTATCTGTTTTAGCATCTGCATTTTTTGGTTCTATTTCTGGTTCTGCTTCTGCAAATGTTGCTTCAACAGGTGCCTTTACAATTCCAACTATGAAAAAACTAAAATACCCTTCAAGTTTAGCAGGTGCTACAGAAGCAGTTGCAAGTACTGGTGGACAAATTATGCCTCCACTTATGGGAGCGGGGGCTTTTATTATGGCTGAGTTATTGGGAGTTCAATACTCTTCAATTATGGCAGCTGCAATATTTCCTGCTATTTTATTTTTCTTTACTGTATGGATTGGAATTGATGTTTTTGCTAAAAAGTATAAGCTTATAGCAATGAGCGATGAAGATATTCCAAAACTAAATATAGTTTTAAGACTTAGTCCATTTTTTGTGATTCCTTTCGGGATACTTTTATATGCACTTTTAGTTATTGGAAAAACTCCACAGTTTTCAGCTGCTTTAGCAATCTTTGCTTCAGTATTTTTATTGCTTGTAAATAGAGAGTGGAAAGTATCATTTAAAGATTTTATCATCAAGTTTTTAGATGGTTGTATCACTGCTTCAAGACAGATTGCTACAATTGCTTCTGTTATCATTTGTGCAGGTATTATTATTGGTGTTTTAAACGTAACTGGAGTTGGAGTTAAAATTACATCTGCAATTTTATTTTTATCAAATGGTGAACTATTTGCAGCACTATTACTAACAGCACTTGCTTGTTTAATCCTAGGAATGGAAGTTCCTACAACAGCAGCATATATTATCTGTGTTTCAATTGCTGGACCAATACTTCAAGATTATGGATTAAGTGCTATTCAAGCTCACTTATTTATTTTCTGGTTTGCTCTTTTATCAACTATTACACCACCTGTTTGTGGAACAGTATTTATTGCTTCTGGAATAGCACAAACAAACTGGTTAAAAGTTGCAGGAAAAGCTATGAAACTAGGTATTGGTTTATATATTATTCCTATGGCATTTATTGTAAACCCATATTTAATTAAACCAGATACTCACTTCTCATTTGCCTTAATGTCATTTGTAAAAATAGCCCTTGGTTTATGGCTTATTTCAAATGCTTTAGTAAATGATAAACAAAAACCTCTATTAAGAGTTTTATTCGCAATTTTTGCTCTTATAATTATATTTATTCCATTTCAATGATAAGCTACTTTTTTAGTAGCTTATTTATAATAAATTAAGCATATAATGTTATATTTCCTTCATTAAAAATATGAAGGAAATTTATGTCAAATATTATAATTAGAGATGCAGTTATTGATGATTCTGCAACTATTTTAAACTTTATTACAGAACTTGCAATTTATGAAAAAGCTGAGCACGAAGTAAAAACTGATGTTGAGCAAATAAAAAAATCTATTTTTGGTGAAAACTCAACTGTTAATGCTTTTATTTGTGAAGAAGATGGAGTTGCAATTGGTTTTGCAGTATATTTTTACAACTACTCAACTTGGCTTGGTAAAAATGGTATTTATTTAGAAGATTTATATGTTAGCAAAGATAAAAGAGGAAGTGGCGCTGGAAAAGCTATCTTAAAACATCTTGTTAAAAAAGCATACGATGAAGGTTGTGGAAGAGTAGAGTGGTCTTGTTTAGATTGGAATACTCCTTCAAGAGAGTTTTATGAAAGTATTGGTGCTAAGTCACAAGATGAGTGGATTGGTTATAGATTAGAAGGTGATGCAATAGCAAATTTCATAAATAGTTAAAAGGTATTTAATGGAAAATATAGATAGTTTTTATACTTTAATGGGTGAAGCTTCATCTTTAACAAAAGAGGCAAAATATGATGAAGCACTTAGTTCTTATGACAATATTTTAGAAAAATATCTAGATACAAAAGATGAGTCTATAATTGAATATTTGCCTTATACTTTTTATAATAAAGCTTTAATCTATGCACATAAAAAAGAGTATGAAAAAGAGTTAGAGGTTTATAATGAACTTCTTTCAAGATTTATCTCAAATATCTCACAAAATAGTGAAATCATATTTGCAAAAGCTTATATGAATAAAGCTATTTGTATTCAAGAGTTAAAAGATGAGAAAGAGTCTTTAGCTGTTTATAAAGAGTTTGTACAAAACTTTGAAAACTGTTTAGATGAAAAGGTTTTAGAAGATATTGTTCAAGCAAAATATAACATAGCTTATATTTTAGGAAACAACGAACAAATAGAAGAGTCTATAAAAGCTTATGATGATGTTATTGAGTCATTTCAAACTAGTAAAGAGAAACATTTCTTAGAGTTTGTTGCTAAGTCTTTAGTAAATAAAGCAAATAAAAATAAAGAACTTTATGAGTATGAAAAGGCTATTGAGTCTTTAGATAAAGTTATAAATGAGTTTTCAATTTTTGAAAAGCAAGTTGCTATTGCATATCATAACAAAGCAACTGTTTTAGCTGAACTTCAAAATGAAAAAGAGATGAAAAAAGTTTGTGATGAATTAATCCAAAAGTTTGGAAATGTCCATGATGAGTTTATCATGAACATTGTCTCTTCTGCTGAAGTTCTAAAAGATAAGGACACTTTTAACAAAAACTGTTTTTAGTGACCTCTTCCTAACATCTCAGATGCTTCCATAACAATCATGAAAGCATCTTTGTCTGTTTCTTCAATGATTTGTCTTAATTGTCCTAATCTTTTAACATCAATTACCATAAAAATAAGAGTTTTATCATCTTTTTTATTTAAAGCGTCACCTTGAATAAGAGTACCTTCATGCTTTAGTTTTTGAGTGATTTGTTCACCTAACTCTTGAGGTTTAGAAGTTGTAATATGAATAACCTTTGTTGTTAAAGTACCTGTTAAAACTACATCAATAGCTTTTGCTGTAACATAGATACTCATGATACTTAGAACAGCTTTTTCGAAGTCTTTAAATACATAAATAGATGAAACAACAATAAGTACATCAATCACTAATATAACTTGTGCAGGTTTTATATGAGAGTTTGATGCAATAATCTTTGCAACAATAGTTGAACCACCAGCACTTGAATGTCCTTTTATAATAAACCCAACCCCAAATCCAATAACAGCTCCACCAAAAATAGCAGCAACTAAAATATTTGAAATAAGTAAATCAAAGTTTAAAGAGTAAGAAAAAAAGTCTATAAAAATAGAGATAAGTGCAACGGTTATAATGGTTCTTATTGCAAACATCTTTCCAAAATATTTCATTCCCCAAATAAGTAAGGGAATATTTATAGCAATAACCATAGTACCAATAGAAAATCCAGTTAGTTTGTGTAATAAAATAGCAGCACCAGGTGTTCCACCAGTTGTAAAGTTATGTGGTGTAAAAAATAGTACAACAGATAATGAGATAAAAAGAGTACCCAATATTAGGTAAAAAGTATTTAGAAGTTCTTTTTTACTAAAAATAGTTGGCATATGTTCCTTTCTAGTTTTTTTGGATTATATCAAATTAATTAAAATATTACATAATGTCTTGAAAAAGCGGGGTATTTATGATAAAGTAGTAATAAAAAAATAATTAGGTTTTATATATGGGAATCTTTCAAAAAATAATTAGTGCAATCGCTAATGCCTCAATGCCGATTTATAAGTTTGAAAACAATCAAATAGCCTTTAAAACGGACTCAGAAGAGTATGTTTACCATGACTTAGATGTTTATGATATGAAGACTAGACATGACCCTTTTGTAGTTGACGCCTATACAATAAATAACGACGAAATATTTTTAGAGTATGTAAAAACTGATACAAATACAACTTGGAATGGACAAGCTCTAAGTATGTATGAAGATTTTTTTAAACAGAAACTTCAAATAAAAGAGTTTGAAACTTTAGAGTCAAAGGATATTTCAAACTATACTTTTAAAGTAAAAAAAGTAGATGATGCTTTTGTTTTACACATAATTTATATTTGGGCTGCAAATACTGATGTTTTTATTGTTGATATGAAAGGAAACTTATATAAAAAGCTATTGTCAGAGTTTGAGAAAGAGTATACATATAGTTTTGATGAAAAAGAAAAAGGACATGTGAACTTTAATATTTCACTTGTAAAAGAGAATTGTATTCAAGGCTTTTTTAATGCAAGTCATTAAAGTAATAACTCTTTGTTTTATAGCTTTGTTTTTTGTAGCTTGTAGTACTACGAGTTTAAATAACTATACTTCAAAGACTAAAGAGTTATCTTTTTATTCTAATAATAATCTTGTATCAACGTTAAAGTTTGATAATCCAAAACAAAGACACTATCTATCCACACCTTGCGTTATGAATTCCTATACAATCGAAGAAAAAAACAGTAACTATGGAAAACTATTTTTTGAGTATATTGATTTAGATAGTAATTGTTTTTGGACAGGTTTAGCAAGTGGTTTTTTTGAAACAAGTTTAAATTATGAATTGAAGTTAGACTCTATAGAGATTGTTGAGAGTATCGATATAAATAACTATACTTTTAAAACATACAAAGTAAATAATGAGAGCTACTTAAGTGTTATTTACTCTTATTATACAAATACAAATATGTTTTTAGTGGATTATGAAGGAATGTTTTACACAAAGCTTTTAAAAGAAGTAAAACCAGAATATATTTCAAAGTACCTTGATAAAAAAAGATTTGCAGGAAATTACAATAAAAGTTTAGTTAGAAAGAATATCTTTGAAAACTATTTTAGATATGAAAGATTAGACCTATAAGCTCTAAAAGAGCTTATAAGTTTTAGTTTCCAAATACTTTTTTAAGTATTGAAGTTGTTTGCTCAACAGGGTTTTCTCTAATAGAAGCCTCTTTTTCAGAAATCATTTTAAATAAACCATCAATCGCTTTATTTGTAACATAATCATCTAAACTTTCATCACTAGAACTTGGAATATACTCATCTACTCCAAAGTTTTTAGCTAAGTTCATTACCGAGCTATTTTCTACATAC